>JAEYXO010000036.1 GCA_023431245.1 Pseudomonadota bacterium
ATTCCGGGCCTTGCTGGACTGGCATATTGCCGAAGGCACCGACGGCATCGTCGTGGTGGGGACCACCGGAGAATCGCCCACGGTCGATTTTGACGAGCACCGCCTGCTGATCGAAACGGCCGTCCAGCATGTCGCGGGACGGGTGCCGGTGATCGCCGGCACCGGCGCGAATTCGACCAAGGAAGCCATCGAGCTGTCGCAGTACGCGAAGAACGCCGGCGCGGCGATGAGCCTGTCGGTGGTGCCGTACTACAACAAGCCGACCCAGGAAGGTCTCTACCGCCATTTCCGTGCGATTGCGGAAGCAGTGGATATTCCGCAGATTCTCTACAACGTGCCGGGCCGCACCGTCGCCGATCTTGCCAATGACACGGTGCTCCGGCTTGCCGAGGTGCCCGGCATTGTCGGCATCAAGGACGCCACCGGCAATCTCGAGCGCGGCAGCGACCTGCTGCGCCGCAGACCCCAGGGTTTTTCCGTCTACAGCGGCGACGATGCCAGCGGTGTCGCACTGATGCTGCTGGGCGGCGAGGGCGTGATTTCGGTGACTGCAAACGTGGCGCCGCGGTTGATGCACGAACTGTGCGTGGCCGCACTGGCCGGCGATGCCCGGCAGGCGGCGGCGCTGAACAGCCGTCTGCTCGGCCTGCACCGCCATCTGTTCTGCGAGGCCAATCCGATTCCCGTCAAATGGGCGGTGCAGCAGCTGGGACTGGTTGGGGGTGGCATCCGCCTGCCGCTGACGCCGCTGGCACCGCAATTTCATGAACTGGTGCGCGAGGCGATGCAGCAGGCCGGCGCGGTGAAGGTTACGGAGGGCAGGCAGCATGCAGTGGCATAAACCGGCAGGGGCGGCGGCGGCGATTGTTGCGGGATTCGCGCTCGGCGCATGCGGTTCGCTTGAAATTCCCACCAAGAAGGTTGATTACAAATCATCGACCAGGCTTCCGTCACTGGAAATTCCGCCTGATCTGACCCGCCCGAGCGCAGACGACCGGTTTGTCGTTCCGGATGCGCCCAAGGGTTCGGCGACCTTTTCCGATTTCAACAAGGACCGCAGCACCCGTCCGCAGCTGTCGTCGGCGCAGAAGGCGGTGCTGCCCGATGTCGGCGACGTGCGCGTGGAGCGCGCCGGCAGCCAGCGCTGGCTGGTCGTGCCCGGCGCGCCGGACAAGTTGTGGCCGGTGGTCAAGGAGTTCTGGCAGGAAACCGGTTTTGTCGTCAACGTCGAGGTGCCCGAGGCGGGCGTGATGGAGACCGACTGGTCGGAAAACCGGGCCAATATCCCCGAATCCGGACTTCGCGGCTTCCTCGGCAAGGCCCTGAACAGCCTCTATTCGACCGCGGAGCGCGACAAGTTCCGCACCCGCCTCGAGCCCGGCCAGCAGCCCGGCACCACCGAGATCTACGTCAGCCACCGTGGCATGGAAGAGGTTTTCGTGTCGGAAGGGCGGGATGAACTGCGCTGGCAGCCGCGCAAGGCCGACCCGGATCTCGAAGCGGAGATGCTGCGGCGGATGATGGTGCGCTTCGGTGCCGACAATGAGCGTGCGAAAACACAGATTGCGAGTGCCAAGGTCGAGCCGCAGGCCAGGCTCGGGGGCGGCACGCTGGCGCTGAACGACCAGTTCGACCGCGCCTGGCGCCGCGTTGGTCTGGCACTGGACCGCATCGGTTTTACCGTCGAAGACCGCGACCGCTCGAAGGGACTCTACTTCGTGCGTTACATTGACCCCAACACCGATGCCAAGACCACGGAAGACAAGGGCTGGCTTTCACGCCTGAAATTCTGGAGCAGCAGCCCGAAGGTGCAGAGCAAGGAGCAGTACCGCATCCAGGTCCAGGGTGACAATGCCGGCGCCGAAGTCCGTGTTCTTGACAAGGAAGGCGCTCGCGAACAGTCGGATACGGCCAACCGCATCCTGACGCTGCTCTACGACCAGTTGAAGTGACGGGCGCGTCGCCTTACCGGCAGGCCCTGCGCCCTCCCTGCCGCCGCCCAGCCCCGGTGCCATGCGTTTTGCCTCGTTAGGCAGCGGCAGCGAAGGCAATGCGCTGGTGGTTGAGGCCGGAAACTCCCGGGTTCTCCTCGACTGCGGCTTCAGTGCCACCGAAACCGTGCGCCGCCTCGGCCGGCTGGGCCTTGAACCCGAAGCGATAAACGCGGTGCTGGTGACCCATGAGCATGACGACCATGTCGGCGGCGCGGACCGTTTTGCTCGCCGCTTCGGCATCCCGGTATACCTGTCCCACGGCACGCGCGAGGCTGCCGCGGGCGGCGGCGGGGTCTTTGCCGGTGCGATGATCATCGACAGCCATGCGCCCTTCGCCGTGGGGGATATCGAGATTTTTCCCTACCCGGTGCCCCATGACGCGCGGGAGCCGACCCAGTTTGTGTTTGGCGACGGCGCGCGCCGGCTGGGTGTGCTGACCGATGCCGGATCATCGACACCGCATATCGAGCAGATGCTGTCCGGGCTCGATGCGCTGGTGATCGAGTGCAACCACGATCGCGACCTGCTGCTGGGCGGCAACTACCCGGAGCGCCTCAAGCAGCGCATTGCCGGGCGTTACGGCCACCTCGACAACGGACAGGCTGCCGGCATTCTTGCGGCCATCGAAAAGGGATCGCTGCAGCATGTCGTGGCGGCGCATTTGTCGCAGCGGAACAACCGTCCTGAACTGGCCTGCGCAGCGCTGGCCGGCGCCCTCGGCTGCACTGAAGGGTGGATTGGCGTGGCCACCCAGGCTGAAGGTTTTGGCTGGCGGCAGATCGCCTGATCGCGCGGACGCAAGACAAAGAAAAAGCCGGCCCGAAGGCCGGCTTTTTTGTTGCTGCAGAAGCGTGATTACTTCTTGACGGCGTCTTTGGCTGCGTCTTTCGCGGCGTCGGCGGCGCCTTTGACGGCGTCCTTGGCAGCGTCGACAGCGGCGGCCGGGGCAGCGGCCGGAGCGGCAGCATCGGCCTTCGGCGCGTCGGCGGCCGGAGCGGCTGCGTCGGCTTTCGGGGCCTCAGG
>JAEYXO010000057.1 GCA_023431245.1 Pseudomonadota bacterium
GCCGTGGCCGAACTCGCGCGGGAGCGGGCCGACGGCGACATCCTGGTGTTCCTGCCGGGCGAGCGCGAGATCCGCGACGCCGCCGAGGCACTGCGCAAGCATCATCCGAAGGGCGCCGAGATCCTGCCGCTCTACGCGCGGCTGTCCTTCGAGGAGCAGGAGCGGATTTTCAGGCCGCACGGTGCAAGGCGCATCGTGCTGTCGACCAACGTCGCCGAAACCTCGCTGACCGTGCCCGGCATCCGCTACGTCGTCGACACCGGTCTCGCGCGGGTCAACCGCTACAGCTACCGCAACAAGGTCGAGCAGCTGCAGGTCGAGAAGATTTCCCGCGCCTCGGCCAACCAGCGCGCCGGCCGCTGCGGCCGCGTCGCCGCCGGCGTCGCGATCCGGCTCTATGCCGAGGACGACTACAACGCGCGGCCGCAGTACACCGACCCCGAAATCCTGCGCTCCTCGCTGGCGCACGTGATCCTGCGCATGAAGGCGCTGAACATCGGCGATGTCGAGGATTTCCCCTTCCTCGAGGCGCCGACGCCGCGGATGATCGCCGACGGTTACCAGCTGCTGGCCGAACTCGGCGCGGTTGATGCGCAGAAACAGCTGACGCCGGTGGGCTGGCAGCTTGCCAAATTCCCGATCGACCCGCGCATCGCGCGCATGATCATCGCCGCGAAACAGCAGAACTGCCTGCGCGAGGTGCTGATCATCGCCGCCGCGCTGTCGGTGCAGGACCCGCGCGAGCGGCCCTTCGAGAAATCCGAGGCCGCGGACCGCGCGCATGCCAAGTTCGCCGACGATAAGTCGGATTTCATGGCCTGGCTCAAGCTCTGGGATTATTTCGACGAGTCGATCAAACACAAGCAGTCCAACCGCAAGCTCGCGCAGCAGCTGGCGGAGGAATTCCTGTCGCAGCGGCGGCTGCGCGAATGGCGCGACATCCACGGCCAGCTCGCGGCGCTGGTCGGCGAACTGGGCCTGCATCCCAACGAACAGCCGGCGACCCATGAGCAGATCCACCGCGCGCTGCTTGCGGGCCTGCTCGGCAACATCGGCTTCAAGACCGAGGAGGGCGAGTATCTCGGCGCGCGCGGCATCAAGTTCAACATTTTCCCGGGCTCGGGCCTGCGCAAGGCCCAGCCGAAATGGGTCATGGCCGGCGAGCTGGTCGACACCGCGCGGCTTTACGCGCGCACGGTCGCGCGCATCGAACCCGAGTGGATCGAGCCGCTGGCGAAGGACCTGGTCGAACGCCACTACTTCGATCCGCACTGGGAGCGCGAACGCGCGATGGTGGTCGCCTTCGAGCGCGTGACCCTCTACGGCCTGACCATCGTGCCCAAGCGCCGCGTGCACTACGGCGCGATCAACGTCAAAGAGGCGCGCGGGATTTTCATCCGCCAGGCGCTGGTCGCCGGCGAGTTCAATACACAGTCAAAATTTATTCAATATAATCAACAACTTATAAAAGAAGTGCAGGCGCTGGAACACAAGGCGCGCAAACGTGACGTGCTGGTCAGCGACGAGGCGATTTTCGCCTTCTACGACGAACGCATCCCGCAGCACATCGTCAACGGCGCCGGCTTCGAGCAATGGCGGCGCGAGGCCGAGCAGAAAAACGCCGACCATCTGCGGCTGACGCGCGAGTACCTGATGCGCCACGCCGCGGAGGACATCACGGAGGCGCAGTTTCCGGACCGCATACGCACCGGAGAAGTGGAGGTCAGGCTCAAGTACCGCTTCGACCCCGGCCACCCGCTCGACGGCATCACCGCGACCGTGCCGCTGGCGCTGCTCAACAAGCTCGAACCCGCGGACTTCGACTGGCTGGTGCCGGGGATGATCCGTGACAAGGTGGCTTTCGCCTTCAAGGCGCTGCCGAAAAACTGGCGCCGCCACCTGACTCCGCCGACGGAGCATGTCACGAGATTCCTGCAGGTCGAGGGTGAGGCGCAGGGCGCCTTTGCCGACGCCGTCGCACGTTATGCGACACGTGCCGCCGGCGCGCCGCTGACGAAGGAGGAAGCGGCCGCAATCGACTATCCGCCGCACCTGCGCTGCAACTATGCCGTGATCGACGAGTCCGGCCGCGAGCTGGCAACCGGCCACGACCTCGCGGCGCTGAAGGCGCAGCTGGGCGAGGCCGCGCAGCTGACCTTCAGCGAGACCAGCACCGGCATCGAGCGCGAAGGCATCCGGCTCTGGGATTTCGGCGACCTGCCGCAGACCCTCACCTTCAGCCGCGGCGGGCGCAAGGTCACCGGTTATCCGGCGCTGGCCGATGACGGCGACAGCGTGTCGATCCGGCTCTTCGACGTCGAACAGGCGGCGCAGGTCTCGATGCGCGCCGGGGTGGTGCGGCTGATGCGGTTCGTGCTGAAGGAGCAGCTGCGCCAGCTCGACAAGAACCTCAAGGGTTTCGACCAGGCCGCGCTGCAGCTGCGCGGCGTCGCCGGCCCCGATGAACTGCGCGCGGATCTGGTCGGCGCGATCTGCGACCGCGCCTTCATCGGCGAGGATGAACTGCCGCGGGGACTGAAAGCGTTCGAGGACCAGGTCAAACGCGCGCGCACGCGGCTGCCGGCGGTCAGCGAGGCCGCCTGCCGGCTGTTCGCGACGATTGCCGCCGAACATCACCAGCTGGCATTGGCCCTCGGCGGCGCCAAAGGCAATGCCGCGCGCGCGGCCAATGACATCCGCAACCAGCTGCAGCGGCTGATCTACAAGGGCTTCTTCGGTGCCACCCCCTGGCCGCAGCTTGCGCATCTGCCGCGTTACCTGAAGGCCGCGCAGCTGCGGCTGCAGAAATATCCCGCCAACGCCGAGCGCGACGGCAAACACACGGCGAGCATCGCCGGGCTGTGGGGGCGTTACGAGATGCGCCTCGAGCAGCAGAAAAAAGCCGGCGCGGTGGACCCGCGGCTGTTCGAGTTCCGCTGGCAGATCGAGGAGCTGCGGGTGTCGCTCTACGCGCAGGAGCTGAAGACGCCGTACCCGGTGTCGTACAAACGCCTCGATAAATTGTGGACTGCGATGGGGTGAGCCGGTCCGGTCTTGGTTACACTTGTCCGCAAGTGCGCAATCCAGACCATCAGATGATCCGATGACCGAAGCCCAGGCCGACCTGCCGCTGCTGTTCCAGCCCGTCCAACTCCGCGGCATCACCGCCCGCAACCGCATCGTCAGCTCGCCGATGTGCCAGTACGCCTCCGAGGACGGCGGTCCCGGCGAATGGCAGCTGGTCAACTTCGGCCGTTTCGCGATGGGCGGCTGCGGCATCGTGTTCACCGAAGAGACCGCCGTCGACGCGCGCGGACGCAAGACCCACGAATGCGCCGGCATCTACCGCGACGAGCATGTGCCGGCCTACCGCCGCATCACCGATTTCCTGAAGTCGCTCGGCGCGGTGCCGGCGATCCAACTCGGCCACTGCGGCCGCCGCGCGTCCCAGCACGGCCCGCTGAAGGACCGCGCGCACCTGACCGAGGCCGATGCCGCGGCCAACCGCAAACCCTGGCAGGGCCTGTCCTCCAGCGCGCTGCCGGCGACACCCGGCGGCCCTCTGCCCAAGGCGATGGACCTCGATGACATCCGCGACTGCCTCGCCGCCTGGCGCGAATCCGCGCAGCGCGCGCTCGATGCCGGTTACGAACTGTGCGAGATCCACGGCGCCCACGGCTACCTGATCCACCAGTTCCTGTCGCCGCTGTCGAACCTGCGCACCGATGCCTATGGCGGCAGCCTCGAAGGCCGCATGCGCTTCGCGCTCGAAGTCGCCGAAACGGTGCGCGCCGTGTGGCCGGCCGACCGGCCGCTGTGGTTCCGCACCTCGGCCGTCGAGGGTCCGGGCGGCGTCTGGGGCATCGAGGAGACGCTGGCGCTGGCCCGTGAATTGAAAGCCCGCGGCGTTGACGCCATCGACTGCTCTTCCGGCGGCGTCGGCGGCGACGGCCCGCTGCCGCCCGTGCCGCGCGTGCCCGGCTTCCCGGCCGGGTACTCGAGCGAGGTCAGGCGCGCGACCGGGTTGCCGACGGTGGCCGTGGGCATGATCCGCGAGCCGCAGCAGGCCGAGGCGCTGCTGCGCGGGGGCCATGCCGATTTCATCGCGCTGGCGCGCGGCCTGATGGACGACCCCAACTGGCCGCTGCACGCGGCGCGCGACCTCGGTGTCGCCGATCCGCTGGCGCTGCTGCATCCGCGCGAGACACAGCGCCTGCGCCAGCTTGAGCACCACGCCCGCGACTACCCGCGCGGCAGTGTGATCGACATCCCGTACGGACCGGAGGAGCGGGTGGCGTACTCCTGGGAAACGCGCATTGCCCGGCGCGGATAAGGTGCTGCGCGGCGGGCAATGCCGTTCCGCACGGATGTTCAGCCGCCACGCCGGGCGATGAACTCCAGTGTGGTCCGCGCGGTGAGGTCGGGGTCGGTGCCGCCGGCGTGATAGCCGTCGATGGGCAGGATGGCCAGTTCTGAATCCGGAATGGTTTTCTGCCAGCTCTCGAACACGGCCTTGCCGCGGCGCGCGGTATCGGTGCCGATCACCAGCGTCGGACACCGGATGCGTTTGATGTCCTCGCGGATGTCGATGGCGCCGACCCAGCGCATGTAGGCGTGGATGGTTGACAGCGGGGTTCGGCCCATCATGTTTGACCACCAGTCGATGCCCGCTTCGGGCATTTTGCTGCCCATGCGATCGCGCTGAGTGCGCTTCGCCCAGGCACGGACGCTGGTGCGTTCCATTTCTGGAATCCAGCCGTCTGCATTGGGCGGCGTCACCGGCGCGCAGGACACGGTGACGGTCTTGACCAGTTCGGGACGCGCCGCGGCCAGCGCCAGCACGCTGATGCCGCCGCTCTTTCCGCCGACCACATGCACAGGACTGCCGCCGCAGACCTCGCGGATGACTTGAGACAGATCATCGATGTACCGTTCATTGGTCAGCGGATAGTCCTTCGGCACCGGCGTCGACAGGCCGAAGCCCCGTTGGTCGATGCGCAGCGTGCGGTATTTCCGCGAAAAATGCGGCACCCAGCCGCGCCAGGCTTCGGTGCATTCGGTGAAGCCGTGCACAAACAGCACGGTGTCCGGCTGGGTCCAGCCGTCGGTATGGTCGTCAATGACGTAATGCATCCGGCAGTCCGGCAGTTCGAGATACGGCATGTTGTATTCTTCCTACTGTCTGATGTTGTTGCTCTTGATGATTTTCGCCCACTTCTTGATGTCGGTGCGGATGATGGCGTCGAATTCCTCGGGGGTGTTGCCGACCGCGGTGGCACCTTCTCCGGCGAGCAGCTGCGAGAACTCCGGTGCCCTGACGATCTTGACGATTTCCCGGTTGAGGCGGTCGATGATGGGGCGGGGCGTACCGGCCGGCGCGAGAATGCCGTTCCAGCCGCGCGCCTCATACCCGCGCACCGTGTCACCGATGGGCGGCACGTCGGGCAGCGCGGGTATACGGGCGGGTGCGGCGACGCCCAGCGCGCGGATGCGGCCGGCTTTGACCTGCGGCACAACGGTTCCCGCGGATGCGATCAGGTAGAAATCGATTTCGCCCGAGATCAGCGCGGTCAGCGCCTGGGGCGCCCCCTTGTAGGCGACCTGCGTGAATTCGATACCCGCGGTGGAGCGCAGCAGCTCGGCCGCGAGAGAGCCCATGCTGCTGGCACCGACCGAGCCGTGATTCAGCTGTCCCGGCTTTGCCTTCGCTATGTCAATCAGATCTTTCACCGTCTTCGCCGGCGACTGATTGCCGACGATCAGCACCGGCGAAACCGAACTGACCAGCGTGATCGGCGAGAAGGCCTTGATGGTATCGAAAGGCAGGTCGGCAAAAAGGGATGGATTCACAGGATGCGAAGGAAACACCATCAGCAGTGTGTAGCCGTCAGGCGCCGCCCTGGCGACGATGCCCGTGCCGAGCACACCGCTGGCGCCGGGCCGGTTGTCGACGACAACCTGCTGTCCGAATGCGTCGGTCAGCTTTGGCGCGATGGTGCGGCCGATGATGTCGGTGATGCCGCCGGCGCCACTGGGAATGATCATGCGCACGGGACGGTTCGGATAGCCGTCGGCGGCGCCCGCCGCAGTTGCGGACAGCAGGAGTGCGGCACTCAGGGCCGCGATCGGGTGTTTCATGCTTGATCCTCGAATGGGTTTTGTGACGGGGCGAAGTATAGGTCAGGGAGTCGTCCGTGGGCCATGCCGGATCCGCATTGCGTACGCTGCCGGAGGTCCATATTGTCGGAATCCATCCCCCTTTTCTCGCGTGAAGCGTTCTAGAATGAAACGCTCGCGTCGCATTCCTGCATCAGCAGCAACATGACGCCGGTTGCAGCGGCAGAACAATAACGGAAGCACATGACTATCCACCATAGAGAGGAGCACCATGAGTCCGATGTTCAAATGCGCCGCCGGCGCCCTGATTGCTGCAGCTTTTGTAGTTGCCGTGCCCGTTGCCCATGCGGCTGATGCCGCCAGGGATTATCCGAACAAGCCGGTGCGTTTCATCTCGCCGTTCACGCCCGGCGCCGGCACCGACTCCACGGCGCGCGCACTGGCCGCGCACATGAGCGGACTGTGGGGGCAGCAGTTCGTCGTCGACAACCGCACCGGCGCCGCCGGCTCCATCGGCGTTGAACTGACCGCGCTGGCGCCGCCCGACGGCTACACGATCTGCCTGATCTCGGCATCACACAGCGTCAACTCCGGCACCAACCCGAAAATGCCCTATGACCTCGGCAAGGACCTGCAGGGCATCTCGCAGG
>JAEYXO010000078.1 GCA_023431245.1 Pseudomonadota bacterium
CATGTCAGTGTGGAAATCCATGCGGACGTTGGTCTGGTAAGCGCGCGCGTTCGGATCATCGATCTGGCGCCCCTCGTCACGCACATGACCCAGCAGGTGGCCGCGCGCATTCTGCGATACCGGCACACCGAAATAACTGGTGATGCCCCAGTAAATCAGCTCGCAGTCGCCATCGCTGTAGCGGTGGCGCGGGATGCCGCGGATCAGCTGGAAGCCGCGGCCGTTTTCGATCTCGTCGAGGATGCGATCGAGCTTGGCGCGCAGCCGCGGCAGCGGAAAGGCCGCGGAGTCGAAGGGGATGCGCAGTCCCTCGTGTTTCACCCGGGCCAGCGCTGCATCAACCTCGGCGATGTCGCTGTCATCAAGGGTGCAGATCCAGGCGGGATCCTGCTGGATTTCCGGGCCGATCCAGGCGTCGGGGCTGGTGATCCGGGGGCGTGCAGTGGCCATGGAAGCTGCCTTTCAGGCGGTCATGGCGACCGGTGCCTCGCCCTTGACCTGGGTGCGGTAGAGCGTGCGCCGGTACTGCGGATCGTAGGGGGTCGCGCGGTGCAGCGTGCAACGGTTGTCCCAGACCACGAGATCGCCGGCCTGCCATTTGTGGGAATAGATGCGGTCGGGGCGGGTGGCGAAAGCCTCGAGCTCGTCGATCAGCGCGCGAGATTCATCCTCCGTCATGCCGACGATGTGCGAGACCACGTCCTTCGCGACAAACAGCGCAGGGCGGCCGGTGGCCGGATGCCGGCGCACCAGCGGGTGCTCGACCGGCGGCACCTTGGCGACCTGCTCCGGTGTCAGCGGCGGGCGCCCCGGATACAGCGCCGAGTAGCGGTAGTTGCGGTCATGCACCGCGCGCAGCGTCTGCAGTTTCTTGCGTTTTTCTTCCGGCAGATCGGCAAAGGCCGCGTACATGTCGGCGAACTGGGTATCGGCGCCGCTCGGCGGGCACTCGACGGCATACAGCAGCGTTACCAGCGCCGGTTGTGCTTTGTAGGACAGGTCCGAATGCCAGTGCATGCCGCCCCGGGTGATGCCGATCGACACACCGTCCTTTTTCACATTCGACAGCACGCGCACCTGCGGCAGGTGCGGAAACACGTGTTCGGTCATGTGGTGGATGTCGAGCTCGCCGAAACACCGGCTGAAGGCGGCGAGCTGGTCCGGTGTCAGGTTCTGGCCGCGGAAAAAGATCACGCCGTAGCGGTGCAGCGTCTGCAGGATCGCGGCGAAGGCCTGCGCATCCGGCGGTGTCGACAGGTCGATGCCGCGGATCTCGGCACCGAGCTTCTCGCTCATGGGGCGTACCGAAAGCGTGGGGGCTGGGGCTGGCTGGCTGCTCATTGCGGCTCCTCCGTGCTTACTCCGGTTTGATGCCCGCGGCCTTGGCGGCCTCGCGGTAACCGGCAATGTTGGTTTTCAGGAAGGCCGTCAGCTCCTGCGGGGTTTCGGCAAAGGCGTCCGCCCCCTGGTTGTCGAATTTCTTGCGCACATCGGCGAGGCCGGTCGCGCGCCGCAGTTCGGTTTCGAGCCGGGAGAGGATGCGCTGGGGGGTTTTGACCGGCGCGACCAGTGCGTAGAACTGCGACACCTCGAGCCCGGGCAGTCCCGCTTCCCCGGCCGTCGGCAGGTTGGGCAGGTGGGCCGACCGTTTCGGTGCCGCCACCGCCAGCGCGCGCATGCGGCCGGACTGGACCTGGGGTTTCGCCGAGATCATGTTGACGACCATCATCTGCACCTCGTTGCCGAGCAGGCCGGTGACCGCGAGGCCGCCGCCCTTGTACGGCACATGCTGGATGTCGACGCCGGCCATCTGTCCGAAGCGCGCTCCGGCGAGGTGGGTCGAGCCGCCGACGCCACCGGAGCCGTAGCGGTACTTGCCCGGGGCGGACTTGAGAAGGCTGATCAGCTGCTGGAGCGAGGTGGCCGGCATGGAAGGATGCACGACAATGACGTTGTCGAGCGAGGCCACGCGCATCAGCGGCGCGAAATCGCGGAACAGGTCATACGGAGTCTTGCGGTTCACCGCGGCGAGGATGGTGTGGTTGTCGCCGAGCATACCGATGGTGTAGCCGTCGGGTGTGGCTTTGGCGATCATGTCGGCGCCGATGATCGCACTGGCACCGGGACGGTTCTCGACCACCACCGGCTGTTTCATCGATTCGCCGATGGCCTCGCCGACGATGCGCATGATGGTGTCGTACGACGCGCCGGCGACATAGGGCACCACGGCGCGGATCGGGCGCTGCGGATAATTTTGCGCAATGGCGGCGGACGCGGCGCCGGCAAGCAGGCAGGCCGTGGTGGCTGCCGCGGCGGTTCTCGTGAATCCCATACTGATCTCCTCCGGATTTTTTGTGTTGGGAATGACGATTGCAGCTTCAGCCTTCATGGGACCATATTGGTATTCGCCGGTCAAACCCCGCAAAGTGGACCTGTGAAAACGGTTTGCATGGCGGTTTGCGGTTTTTGCATTCGGCCTGCGGCAGTGACACCGTCATGGGTCATAATGGCGCCGGCGGCAACGGCTTGCGGATTCCGCCGCAAACCGTTGCACCACGGCAAGCAATAAAAAATCAACCGCTTACGAACCGGATGGAGACGACATGAACCGTGGAATGATTTCTTTCGTGCTGGGCGCGGCGCTGGTCTGCGGCGCCCCGGCGCAGGCCCAGGATGCAAAATATCCCTCGAAACCCATACGCATGATCGTCGGTTATGCTCCCGGTGGCGGCAGCGACATCATGGGCCGGCTGATCGCGCCGCAGATCGCCGAGGCGCTCGGCCAGCAGGTCATCGTCGAGAACCGTGCCGGACAGGCGCAGAACATCGCCGCCGAATTCATCGTGCGCCAGCCTGCCGACGGCTACACGCTGTTCCTCAGCTCGGCGGCGCTCGGCGTCAATGCGACGCTGTACCCGAAGCTCAACTACGATCCGGTCAAGGATTTCATTCCGGTTGCGGTGTTCGCCTCCAGCGCCAACCTGCTGCTGACCCATCCGTCGGTGCCGGCGAAGACCGTCAAGGAATTCATCGCCGTGGTCAAAAAGAATCCCGGCAAGATGAACTACTCGTCCTCGGGCAGCGGCAGCACCCAGCACCTGTCGGGCGAGATGCTGAAGCTCTTCATCAAGGGCGACTTCACGCACATCCCCTACAAGGGCACCGGCCCCTCGCTGGGCGCTCTGGCGAGCGGCGAGGTTGAATTCTCGTTCAGCAACATCCCGGCTGCGCAGCCCCTGATCAACCGCTTCCGGGTGCTCGGCATCACCAGTGAGAAGCGCTCGACCCTGATGCCGGAAGTGCCGACGCTGATCGAAGGCGGCCTGCCGGGTTTCGTGACCCAGACCTGGTACGGCGTGCTGGTGACGCGCGGCACCCCACAGCCCATCGTCAACACGCTGAACTCGATCATCGTGAAGGCGGTGCAGCGCGAGGACTTCCGCAACCGCATCCTGCAGATGGGCTCCGACCCGATCGCCGAGTCGCCGGAGTATTTCCGGAAAATGCTGGCGGAGGAGATCGAGCGCTGGGGCAAGGTGGTCAGGGCGTCGGGCATCAAGCCGTAATCAATCAATCGGGTCAATCGGGGCGGGCGGCTGCCTGCT
>JAEYXO010000106.1 GCA_023431245.1 Pseudomonadota bacterium
ACACTCCCGCGCGCTGGCAGCCGGTGGTCGAGCGCATGCTCTGGCGCATGCGCGGCGAAGGCAACATGGGCGCCCTGATGAAGGACATGATGGCCGGCGTCACGGCGCCCGGCGAAACGGAAGCCGCCACCCTGGTCGCCTACCTGCGCAAACACGGCCAGCGCGAAATCGATCCGCAGCATCCGGCCCTGGGGACACGGTCCGGGCAGATGTTCAGCATCGCCTGCTCGCAATGCCACGCACTGCCCGATCCGCAGCGCCACACCGCGGGCGAGTGGCCGTCGGTGGTGCGGCGCATGCAGCAGCACATGGCCTGGACCAATACCGTGGTCGGCATTCCGGCCCTGCGCACCAATCCCGAACTCGACACCCGGGAAATCGTGCGCCTGCTGCAGCGGCATGCGCGGCGCTGAGATCCGGCCGCGCCGCCGGGCGAAACACTAGACTTTCGGCACCGCCATCCCGCGCTGCACCGCCGGCCGCGCCGACATCATGTCGAACCAGCGTTTGACTGCGGGGAAATCGCCGAGATCGGTCTTGTGCCACTCGTGGCGCGCGACCCAGGGATAGGTCGCCATGTCGGCAATCGTGTATTCGCCGCCGGCCAGCCACTCGTGCCCGGCGAGCTGCCGGTCGAGCACGCCGTAGAGCCGCCGCGTCTCGGTGACATAACGCTCGATCGCGTACGGCACCGGCTCCTTTGCCGCGCGCAGGAAATGGTGCACCTGGCCGAACATCGGGCCGACGCCGCCCATCTGGAACATCAGCCACTGCAGCGCGTCGTAGCGCCCGCGCACCGCCTGCGGCAGGAATTTCCCGGTCTTGCCGGCGAGATAGATCAGGATCGCGCCCGACTCCATCAGGGAAATCGGCTGGCCGTCGGGACCGTCGGGATCGACGATCGCCGGAATCTTGCTGTTGGGGTTGATCGCGACGAACTCGGGCTTGAACTGCTCGCCCTGGCCGATGTTGATGGCATGCGCGCGGTACGGCAGGCCGCATTCCTCGAGCATGATGGAGACCTTGCGGCCGTTGGGGGTGGTCCAGGTGTAAAAGTCGATCATGCGTCCTCCGTCAGTCAGTGTTCATCCCTGTTGTGGCAGCGCGCCGCGGATCGCGGCCAGCCGCGCCCGCGCCACCGCCGCCTTGATCCCGTCGGCGGACTTCTGCGTTTTCGCCACCGCTCCCGCGTCTACCGCCAGCGCCGCATCATGCGCGGCGCGCAGGCGTGCCCGCGCCGCAGCCGCGCCGGCAAGCCCCGCCAGCGCGGCATCCACGAGGTCGCGGAAACGCTCCGGCCGCCGCCAGGCATCGGCGGCATCGAGCAGGATCTGCAGCTCTTCCGCATCGAGGTCCGCGGCGTCGGCAATCGCATGGGCATGGCGCGCTGCAAGCAGCGCCAGCTCGCGGCAGTTCGCCGGCGCCTTCAGTTTCGCGCAAAGGGCTTCCACCGCTTCCGGCTCGAGCACGCGCGCCAGCGCGGCAAAACGGATTTCAAGCGCGGCACCGCCCGCCGCCGCGGCATCCAGCGCCTGCAGGGCTTCGCCTTCAAGGCCCTCGTCGTAGAGCACGTCGATCTGCGGCAGTATCCGCGCCAGCGCGCCGCAGTCGCGCAGCACGCCAAACAGCACCGACGGCGTGCGCTCCATCAGGCCCTTGGCCATTTCCTGCCACACCCGTTCCGGCACCAGCGCATCGGCCTCGCCGGCCGCGACCATCTGCTGCATCAGCGCCTGCGTCTCCGGCGCCACCGAAAAGCCGAAACGCGCGGCAAAACGCGCGACGCGCAGGATGCGCACCGGATCCTCGGCGAAAGCAGGGCTGACATGGCGCAGGATGCCTTCGCCCAGGTCCTCGGCGCCGCGGCAGGGATCGATCAGGCGGCCGTCCCCGTCGCGCGCCATCGCGTTGATGGTCAGATCGCGGCGTTGCAGGTCCTGCTCCAGCGTGACATCGGGCGCGGCGTGGAAGGTGAAGCCATGGTAACCGGGAGCGGTCTTGCGCTCGGTACGCGCCAGCGCGTATTCCTCGTGGGTTTCGGGATGCAGGAACACCGGAAAATCGCGGCCCACCGGGCGGAAGCCGAGTTTCAGCATCTGCTCCGGCGTCGCGCCGACGACCACGTGATCGCGGTCCTGCACCGGCAGGCCGAGCATCTCGTCGCGCACCGCACCGCCGACCACATAGGTTTTCATCGGCAGGTGTCGGTGCGGAAGACCGGAAATTTCAACGTCCGGCGCGGCTGCGCAGCCGGTCGTAACGCGCGCGCGGCGTGTCCGTGGCGAGCCAGGCCGGCGCCAGCGCCTCCAGGGACTGCGGACGGATGCCGAAGGGGAAGGGGCTGTCGCTGACGCTGGCGACCTCCATCGAGCGCACATTGTCGCGGGTCATCAGCTTCACCGGCAGGCACTCCAGTGCGGCGGCCTGCAGGTACGACAGCGGTCGGCTGAGCCCGATGACGGGGCGGGGACAGCCGATGGCGCGCCCGGTCCATTGCACCAGCTCGCGCAAGCTGTAGCGGCGCGGCCCGCAGAGGTCGTAACTGCGGCCGATGCTGCCGGTGTCGGCAAGCGCGTGCACGAACGCCGCGGCGACATCGCCGGCATACACCGGCTGGAATTGCGCATCCGGGCTGCCGAGGGGGAACACCGGAAAGAGGCGCAGCAGACCCGCAAACAGGTTGAGGAATCCGTCCTCGGGCCCGAAGATCACGGACGGCCGGAAAATTGTCCAGTCGAGCCCGGACCCGCGAACGATGCGCTCGGCCTCGCCCTTGCTGCGCAGGTAGGCGCTCGGCGCGTCCGGCGCCGCGGCCACGGCACTCATCTGCAGCAGCCGGCGCACACCGCTGTCGCGGCAGGCCGCCACCAGCTTGCGCGCCAGTTCGACGTGGGCCGCGGCAAAACCGCGCGGCCCGCGCGCGTCATGCAGCACGCCGACAAGGTTGATCACCGCATCACAGCCGCTGATCACCGCGGCCAGCGCGGCCGGGTCATGCACGTCGGCGCGGACCACATCGACGGTGGGCAGCAGGATCAGCCGCTTCGCGCGTTCACGGTCGCGTGTCGGCACGCGCACGCGGTAGCCACGCGCGGCCAGCTGCTGGCAGATGTGGCTGCCGACGAAGCCGGAACCGCCGATGACACAGACATGGGTAATTTGCATCAGTCCATTCTACCCTTCACCCGCGATACCCATCACCCGTCACCGCACTAAGGCGTGTCCCCCAGCGGCTTTTCACGATCGCGGGCACGCGGCTCGATGACGCCGATGCGCGCGCGCAGCGACTGCGCCTGCAGGCTGAAGTTGTGGGCATAGTAGCTGGAATTGGCCATCACCCGTTTCACGTAGTCGCGGGTCTCGTTGAAGGGAATGCTCTCGGCGTAGATCGCGGCCTCCATGCGTTCGCCGGCGCGCCAGGCGCGGGCGCGGCCGGGCCCGGCGTTGTACGCGGCGGAGGCCAGCACCGGGCTGCCGTCGAGGGTGTCGAGCACATGGCGCAGGTAGTAGGTGCCGAGGCTGATGTTGGTTTCGACCTCGGTCACCTGCGACCACTGCCAGTCCTTGAGCCCGATCTTGCCGGCGACCCATTTCGCGGTGGCGGGCATCAGCTGCATCAGCCCGCTGGCGCCGACTCGCGAGCGCGCCTGCGCAATGAAACGGCTCTCCTGGCGGATCAGGCCGTTGACCCAGGCCTCGTCGAGGTCGAGCTGGCGCGCCGCGGCCCTGAGCTGGTCGCGGTAGGGCGCGAGATAGCGCAGGCCGAAGTCATGTTCGAACACCGTGCGTTCGGCGGTATTGATCGCGCGGTCGTAGACGGCGTTGCGCCGCGCAAGCTCGGCCGCAGCCAGCAGCTGGCGGTCGTTCAGGCCGCGGATCGCCCACAGCCACTCGCGCACCGCCTCCAGCCGCACATCGAGCTGGAACAGCGCGAGCGCGCGGCGGATGCCGGGCCGCGCTGCAATCGCCGCGATGTCCTGTTCCGTCGGCGTATAGGCCGCCGCCGGCGCCTGCACCTTGCCGCCCAGATCCTCCTGCGCCAGCTGCCCGTAGAAGTTGTACTCGACCGACAGCGGTTTCAGCAGCGCCAGCGCCTCGGTCTCGCGGCCGAGGATTTTCAGCGCGCGCGCGCGCCAGTAACGCCAGGCCGGATCCTCGGCCTCCTTCGGCGTCATCGCCTCGATTGCCGCCAGCACCTCCGGCCAGCGCTGGGCCCGCAGCGCGGCGCGCACCTTCCAGCCCAGCTGCAGGTCGCTCATGCCGGATGCCCGCGAAAACCATTCGAGTGCCGCGGGATCATGGCGCATCGCGCCGAAATAACCGAGCATGCCCCAGACGTAGGCGCGCTCCTCTTCCGAAAACCGCGGCGCGAGCCGGGTCCAGTGCGCGGCCGCCTGCTGCGGGGATGTGCGTCCCAGGCGGTGCACCGCGAACATCGCCGCTTCGCGTCCGGCCCGCGACTTCAGTTCCAGTCGCGCATCCGCGAGGTGCGCCGCCGGATTGCCCGCGATCCCCGCCAGCAGACGCGCATCCGGTGCCTGCCCCTTGGGCAGGAAGGCGGCGACCCGGCCGGCGAGTCCGGCCTGCCCCGCCTCCAGCGCCAGCCGCAGCCGCGCCCAGATATCCTCGGCCGACAGCTGCTGGCTGCGCACCAGCGCCTCGAACAGCGGGTCGCAGCTCTGCGGCAGGTTTTGCGCGACAAACCACAGCGGACGCGCCTCGCGCAGCGCCATGCTGTCGGTCTGCACCCGCGCCTGCAGCGCGTAGCAGGTGGTTTCAAGGTCTTCGTTGACCAGCGCCGGCAGTTCGGCGGAAAAAACCTCCCACTGGCCGTTCTTGCCGAGCTGCTTCAGCCAGTCGCGGCGCAGGTAATCCGACAGCGGCGTGTCGGGATTGGCCGCCAGCCAGGCACGGAGCTCGGCATGATCCAGCCGCTCAAGGCGGGTTCGCAGCAGCCAGTACTGGACATAGGGTTCCAGCAGCTGGCCCTGGAACCGCGGCAGCAGTTGCTCCAGCCGCCGGGCATCACCGGCCCGCGCCGCGTCGCGCGCGGAGAGAAAGGCGTCATCAAGGTTCGCCGCAGCGGCAAAACCGGCGGGGAGCAGGACGGCAAGAATCAGTGGCAGAATCCGGGATATCATTATAACTATTTGATTATAAACAATTTTTATCCCAGGAACAGGCGGTAGGCCGGATTGCGCGTTTCATCGATCCAGGGGTAACCCACCTGCGCCAGGAAGGCCCGGAAGCGGGCCTGGTCTGCGGGCGGCACCTGCATGCCGACCAGCACGCGGCCGTAGTCCGCGCCATGGTTGCGGTAATGGAACAGGCTGATGTTCCAGCCGCGGCTCATGCTGCCGAGAAAACGCATCAGCGCCCCCGGCCGCTCCGGAAACTCGAAGCGGTAGAGGATTTCATTGCTGACCGGCGCATGGCCGCCGACCATGTGCCGCACGTGCAGCTTGGCCAGCTCGTTGCCGCTGAGATCCAGCGTGCTGAGGCCGCGCCGGCGCAGGGCGCGCACCAGCTGCGCCGTCTCGCGCCGGTCGCGCACCTGGACGCCGACAAACACCCGCGCCTGCTTGGCATCGTCATAACGATAATTGAACTCCGTCACGTTGCGCGGGCCCAGCTGCTCGCAGAAAGCCTTGAAGCTGCCGGGTTTCTCCGGGATCGTCACCGCGAGGACCGCCTCGCGGTTTTCACCAAGCTCCGCTTCTTCTGCGACAAAGCGCAGGCGGTCAAAGTTCATGTTGGCGCCGCAGGCCACGGCCACCAGCGTCGCGCCGCGCACGCCCTTGCGGGCGGCCCAGGCCTTTGCGCCGGCAATCGCCAGCGCACCCGCCGGCTCGAGAATCGCGCGGGTGTCCTCGAACACGTCCTTGATCGCCGCGCACATCGCATCGGTGTCGACGCGGATGACCTCGTCGACCAGCGTGCGGCACAGCCTGAAGGTTTCCTTCCCCACCTGCTTGACGGCGACACCGTCGGCGAACAGCCCGACCTGGGCCAGCTTGACGCGGCGGCCGGCCTTCAGCGACTGGTACATCGCGTCGGAATCGACCGGCTCGACGCCGATCACGCGGATCGACGGCCGCAGGCGCTTGACGTAGGCGGCAATGCCGGCGATCAGGCCGCCGCCGCCGATGGCAACGAATATGGCGTCGATCGGTTCCGGATGCTGGCGCAGGATCTCCATCGCGATGGTGCCCTGCCCGGCGATCACATCGGGATCATCATAGGGATGGACATAGGTCAGGCCGCGGCGCTTCTCCAGCGCACGCGCGTGGGCCGCAGCCTCGTCGTAGGAGTCGCCGTGCAGCACCACCTTCGCGCCGCGCGAACGCACGGCATCGACCTTGATGTCCGGCGTGGTCACCGGCATCACGATGGTCGCGCTGCAGCCCAGGCGCTTCGCCGCCAGCGCAACGCCCTGCGCATGGTTGCCGGCCGAAGCCGCGATCACGCCCCGCCGCAGCGCCTCCTTCGGCAGCCTGGCCATCTTGTTGTAGGCGCCGCGCAGCTTGAAGGAAAACACCGGCTGCATGTCCTCGCGCTTGAGCAGGATGCGGTTGTGCAGGCGCCGCGACAGGTTGGGCGCCGGCTCCAGCGGCGATTCGATGGCCACGTCGTAGACGCGGGCGTTGAGTATGCGTTCGAGGTAATCCGTTTTTTTCATTGCGTTTTCATGCACTTCGGGCAGGCCGCCCACGGGAAAGGTTATCAGGAATGCGCCCCCGCCGCGACGGAAGCCGCGACCCGCGATTCGTGTATATTGAATCGCAGTCGCAACACGGAGCAGGACATGAATCAGGACGC
>JAEYXO010000175.1 GCA_023431245.1 Pseudomonadota bacterium
TTCATGACCGACCGCCTGAAGTCACGCGTGCAGCTCGACTACACCCATTCCAACGTGCTGGAAATCAGCGGCGGCAAACTCACCGGCCAGGTCACCGGCGGCATCGTCAATGCCGATGCCAAACGCGCGGCGCTGCTGAAAGTCGCGGCCGAACTGGGACTGAAGCGCGAACAGATCGCCGGCATCGGCGACGGTGCCAATGACCTCAAGTTCATGGCGGAATGCGGCGTCAGCTTCGCCTACCGCGCGAAGCCCGTCGTGCGCGAGCAGACGACCTATGCGATCAACCACAGCGGGCTCGATGCCCTGCTCTGGCTGCTATCCGCCGAAAATGACTAAAATATCAGTAAAATCAAATACTTATAATAACTACGGCGGGAAGCGGTAAAAGTCGCGGTTAAGCCAGGCGACGATGTCCTCGATCTCCTGCCGGCTGAACTTCGGATTCATCCGGTCGTTCCAGCGTTCGGTTTCCTTCTTCAGCGCGGCCAGGGTTTTCACCTTCGCCCGCGGCGCCACATAAAGTTCGGTGCCGTGGCAGCCGAGGCAATCCTGGTGCAGCTTCTCGCCGCGCACCGGATCGCCCGCGGCCTGCGCAGTACCCAGCACGGCACACAGCAACAGCAGCGGCAGGCCTTTCACTGCCCGCCCTTCAGCCGCGAATAATCGATCAGCTGCAGGCCGCGCAGCTGGGCCCGCTCCTCCATCTCCCGCACATGTTCCGCGCGCAGGCGCTCTCGCTCCTGGGGCGTGCCCGCCCCGCGCAGCCGCAGGCGGTAGCGCTCGCGCTCCTGCGAAGTCATCAGCTCGGAACCGGGAATGATTTCGCGCTGCACCGGCTGCGGCTCGACGGCCGCAGCCGGCGCGACCGCAGCCGCAAACAAGGCCGCCAGACACAGGGATATCAGTGTTCGTGCAGTCATGGCGCGATTGTGCCGCCTTTGCCACCGGGAGGCTTGATCTGCGTCAACCGGATTCCCCGCCCCGGCACCGCAATCCGGCCTGATCAGTAGACGGGGAAGCGGCCCTGCTCACCGAGGCCATAGGGCCGCATCGGACCGGCCGCCGCGCTGCACAGGCCGTAGATGAAGGGAAATCCCTCGCGGCCCGGCGTCAGGAAGCGCAGGTCCTTGAACCAGACGCAGAGCTGGCCATCCGCATCATCGATCCGGTGCAGCACCGGAAGCGCGGAGAACCAGCGGAAAAACGCGAAGTCCTGGTGTTCGAACACCGCGCGCACGGCGGCACGTTCGCCGCCGTTGCCGAAACGCGGGCTGAATTCCCAGGCGGCCTGGCCGAGCGGCCGGTAGACGGCATCAAGCCGCGCAATGAGGCCCGCCTCCGGACCTGCAGTCTGCAGCCGGTCGCGCCGCACATTGACGTGGCTGTAGTGGTAACCCTCCGCATCCTCGATCACCACCATCCAGTTGAAGGGCGACACCGGCCGCGGCAATGCGGTCACCGCGACCGCGCGGATGCCGGCAGCCTGCGCATGGCGTTCGCCGAAATCGATCGCCTGCTGCAGGGCGGTGTATTGCAGGCCGACATAGGACAGCAGCACCACCAGGCCGGCGACCGCCGGGATGCGCGAGCGCCGCCACAGCAGCGAGGCCAGCAGGCCGGCGACGATGATGCCGCTGAACCAGAGATCGATGATGAAGGTGGTGCCGAGGCCGTGGCGGTAATCCGAGAACGGCGAAAAAATCATCGTGCCGAAACTGGTGATCCAGTCGCCGGCAATATGCGCAGCCAGCGACAGCGCAACCACCGGCGCATAGGTCTTCCAGCCCGGTCCCTTGCGCCAGAGCAGCGCAAGGATCAGCGACAGCAGGATTGTCCACAAGGGCAGCATCACCAGCGAGTGGGTGATCCCGCGGTGGTGGTACAGATAGGCCAGCGGCGAAATCCAGGAGGCAACGACGTCGATGTCGGGAAAGGCACCGACGGCAAAACCGATGCCGACGCGGCGGCCCAGCGGCAAGGCGGGTTTCTCGATTCCGGCAGTCGCGCGCGCCAGCAGTGCGCCCGAGAGGGCGTGGGTCAGGGTATCCATGGGGCGGTGATTGGCAATTGGTGACTGGTAATGGGTGATTCAGCGGCCCGTCCGGCCGGTCACCAATGACCAGTCACCAATCACCGGCTTTCAGTCCCAGCGCTCATCCCGCACCTGGATCTGTCCGTCCTCGACGCGCAGCGGGAAGGTCGCGGTCGGCTCATAGGCCGGCGCCGACAGCGCATCGCCGGTACGCACGCAGAACCGCGCGCCGTGGCGCGGGCAGACCACCTGGTCGCCCTCAAGCTGGCCGCTCGCCAGTTCGCCGCCGTCGTGGGTGCAGACATCCTCGATCGCGAAATACTCGCCGCCGATGTTGAACACGGCAACGGCCACGCCGTCGACGTCGGCAACCTTGCAACTGCCGGGCGCGATCTCGCCCACCGCGGCAACAGTGACCCAGTCCGCCATGGCTACACCGCGACGACTTCGAGATCGGGTTCGATCTGGCGCACCAGGCTCTCGATGCCGGCCAGCGTGCCCGACAGCGAACTCGGGCAGCTGCCGCAGGCGCCCTGATAATGCACGGACAGCTTGTTGCCCTCGAGGCCGACGACGTAGAGGTCACCACCGTCGTTCTGCAAATACGGCCGCACCTGCTCGTCAAGCGCGGCATTGATGCGGTCGAGGCGGTCGCGGTCTTCCGGGCTCAGCTTCTCCGGATCCAGCGCCTCGCCCGCCTGCTCGGCCAGCTGCGCCGACTGCGCATCGGCCGTGGGGGCGTCACGGATCGGCACCGCCAGCTTGCGCATCAGCTCCTGCCAGTCGGCACCACCGTCCTGGGTCACGGTGACCCAGTGATCGACATAGAACACATTGGTGACATGCTCGATGTCGAACAGGGCCATGGCCAGCGGATCGCCCACGGCCTGCTCCGGTTTGTCATACGAGCGCGTGATGCCCCAGGTCAGCGGCTCCCGCAGGATGAACTTCATCGCATTGGGGTTCGGGGTCGGTTCGATTTCGGCGATTTTCGGCATGTTCGGTAATGCAATGGCTGTGTGGCTTATTCGGTGGACGCGGTGTCGCTGCCGGCGAAGGCGGCATGCAGCGTATGCCAGGGCAGGATCGCGCACTTCACCCGCGTCGGCAGGTCGCGCACGCCGGCAAACACCGTCAGCCGGCCGAGGTGGTGCGGCGCGGCGGTGTCGAGCTTGCCGGTGGTCATGTCGCGGAACTCCTGCACCATCAGTTCGGCGTCAGCGCGGGTCTTGCCCTTGACCGCGGCGGTCATCATCGACGCCGAAGCCTTGCAGATCGCGCAGGCCTCGCCCTCGAAACCGACGGCTTCAACCTGCTCGCCGTTCAGTTTCAGGGACAGGTGGATATGGTCCCCGCAGAGCGGATTGAGGCCCTCGGCCTTGTGGGTGGCATCGGCAAGCATGCCCCAGTTGCGGGGCTTCTTGTTGTGCTCGAGGATCATCTCCTGGTAAAGGGCTCGGCTGTCCATGTCGATATTCGGTAAGGCTCAGGCAAACAGTTTCTGCACGCGGACAAGCGAATCGACCAGCGCATCGACTTCTCCGGTGGTGTTGTAAAAAGCAAAGGACGCGCGGCAGGTCGCCGGCACCTTGAAACGCTGCATCACCGGCTGCGCGCAGTGGTGGCCGGTGCGGATCGCCACGCCGTCGTCGTTCAGCAGCGAACCGACGTCATGCGGATGCACGCCTTCGACGGCAAAGGACAGCACCGCGGCCTTTTTCTCGGCGGTGCCGATCAGGCGCACGCCGGGCAGCCGGTTGAAGCGGTCGGTGGCGTAGTCCAGCAGATCCGTTTCATGGGCGGCAATGCGCTCGATGCCGATTCCGGTCAGGTAATCGATCGCCGCGCCCAGCGTGATAGCCTCTCCGATTGGCGGCGTGCCGGCCTCGAACTTGGCGGGGATCGGGGCGTAGGTGGTTTTTTCGAAGGTGACCGACAGGATCATGTCGCCGCCGCCCTTGAAGGGCTGCATCTTCTCCAGCAGCGCAGCCTTGCCGTAGAGCGCGCCGATGCCGGTCGGGCCGCAGAGCTTGTGGCCGGAAAACACGTAGAAATCGCAGTCGAGGTCCTGCACGTCGACCTTCAGGTGCGGCGCCGCCTGCGCGCCGTCGACCAGAACCGGCACGCCATGCTCATGGGCGATGGCGATCATCTCCTTCACCGGCGTGATCGTGCCCAGCGCGTTCGAGACATGGGTCAGCGCGACGAACTTCGTGTTCGCGCTGAACAGCCTGCGGTATTCATCGACCAGCAGCTCGCCGCGGTCGTTGACCGGCACCACGCGGATCTTCGCACCCTTCTCTTCGGCGACCATCTGCCAGGGCACGATGTTGGAATGGTGCTCCAGCGTGGTCAGGATGATCTCGTCGCCGGGACCGAAGAACCTGCGGCCGTAGCCGTGGGCGACGAGATTGATGCCCTCGGTGGTGCCGCTGGTGAAGATGCATTCGCGCTCTTCCCGGGCATTGAGGAATTTCTGCACCTTGCGCCGTGCCGCCTCGTATTCGGCGGTGGCGGTCTCCGACAGGTAATGCACCGCGCGGTGGATGTTGGCGTGCTGGGACGAGCGGTATTTCACCCAGCGCTCGATCACCGGCCGCGGCATCTGGCTCGAGGCCGCGTTGTCGAGGAACACCAGCGGCTTGCCGTTGACCTTGAGGTCGAGGACCGGGAAATCACGCCGCAGCGCGGCCACATCCAGCGGCGCCAGCAGGGGCTCGCGCGCGGTCATGCGCCGGTCTCCGTTCGCGCCAGCACCATCGCCTCCAGCTTAGCCACCAGCGAGGGCACGGGAATGCGGTCGATGATCTCGGCGCCAAAGGCGTAGGTCAGCAGGTTGCGCGCCTGCGCTTCCGGCAGGCCGCGGCTCTTCAGGTAGAACAGGTGATCAGGATCGAGCTGGCCGACGGCGGCACCGTGGGCGCACTTGACGTCGTCAGCGAAGATTTCGAGCTGCGGCTTGGTGTCGACATGCGCCTTGTCCGACAGCAGCAGGTTGCGGTTCTGCTGCGAGGAGTCGGTCAGCTGCGCCCCCTCGCGCACGAACACCTTGCCGTTGAATACGGCATGGGCGCCGCCGCCGACGATGGTCTTGTGCACCTGCTCGCAGTGGCCGTGGGGTTTCAGGTGATCGATCAGCGTGTGGGTGTCCGCGAGCTGGCGGCCATCAATCAGCGCCAGACCGTCAATCGCGACCTCGACGCCCTCGCCCTGCTGCAGGATGGCAAGGTTGTTGCGCGACAGCCGCGCCCCCAGCGTCACCGCCTGCGAGACAAAACGCGCATCCTTGCCCAGCGTGACCGCGCAGCTGCCGATGTGGAAGGCCTTCTGGCTTTCGCGCTGCAGCTTGATGTGGCGGACGGCGGCATTGTCCGCCACCGCGATCTCGGTCACCGCATTGGTGAGGCCGGCGGCTTCACCCTGCGCGACGTAATCCTCGATCACGCAGCCCTCGGCACCGGTCTCCGCAACGATCAGCACTCGCGGATGGGCCGCAACGTTTTGCCCGGCGGCGACAAACAGCAGGTGGATCGGCGCCTTCAGCACCGAACCCTTCACGAAATGGATGAACACGCCCTGGTTCAGGAAGGCCGTGTTGAGCGACGCGAACAGGTCGTCACCCGCAATCTTCGCCAGGTGGGGCTCGAGCAGCGCGGCATGGCTTTTCAGGGCATCAGCCAGCGGCAGCACGGTGACACCGGCCGGAAGTGTGCCGGACGACCCCAGCTGCGGCACGAGAATGCCGTCGATGAACACCAGGCGCACCGCAGCTTCGGGCACGGCGTGGGCCTCGACCTCCTCTGCCGTCACCGGTGCCGGCAGCGCTGCGGGCTGCAGTTGCAACCTGGTCAGCGGCGTCAGGTCGGTGAAGCGCCACTCTTCGTCACGGGTGGTCGGCACCGACAGCGCATTGGCACGCTCCAGCGCCGAAGCGCGCCGGGCATCGAGCCAGGCCGCGGGGCTTTTCGGGACGGCACCGCTGCCCGCGAGCAGTGAAGCCACGTAGGGATGAACTGCCGTGGTCGTCACGCTGCCGCCTTTTTTCCGTCCAGCAGCCAGTCGTAGCCGCGTTCCTCGAGCTCCAGCGCCAGTGCCTTGTCGCCGGAGCGGATGATGCGACCGGCCGACATCACATGCACGTAATCCGGCGTGATGTAGTTGAGCAGGCGCTGGTAGTGGGTCACCAGCACGCAGGCGTTGTCGGCGTTCAGCAGCTTGTTGACGCCGCCGGCAACCACACGCAGCGCGTCGATGTCGAGGCCGGAGTCGGTTTCGTCGAGCAGCGCCAGTTTCGGCTCGAGCAGTGCCATCTGCAGGATCTCGTTGCGCTTCTTCTCGCCGCCGGAGAAGCCGTCATTGACGCTGCGACCGAGGAATTCCGGATTCATCTCGAGCAGCTTCATTTTTTCACGCACCAGGTCGTCGAACTCCAGCGGGTCAAGTTCATCCTTGCCGCGGCCGCCCTGCACCGTGTTGTAGGCGAGCCGCAGGAAGGCGCTGTTGGTGACGCCCGGGATTTCCACCGGATACTGGAAGCCGAGGAAGATGCCGGCACGTGCGCGCTCATCGGACTCCAGCGCGAACAGGTCCCTGCCCTCGAACAGCACCTCGCCGCCCTTGACCGTGTAAGCCGGATGGCCGGCCAGCACCTTGGCAAAGGTGCTCTTACCGGAGCCGTTGGGCCCCATGATCGCGTGCACTTCTCCGGCACGGACCGTCAGGTTGATGCCCTTGAGGATCTCGACTCCCGCCACGGTGGCGGTCAGGTCACGGACCTCGAGGATGGTTTTTGCGTCTTTGTTGATCATCCGACACTACCTTCAAGTTTCAGCCCCAGGAGCTTGGTCGCCTCGACCGCGAACTCCATCGGCAGTTGCTGGAATACGTCCTTGCAGAAGCCGTTGATGATCATCGACACCGCTTCCTCGGTGCCGATGCCGCGGCTCTGGAAATAGAACAACTGGTCTTCGCCGATCTTCGAAGTGGTCGCCTCGTGCTCGACCTTCGCGGTCGGGTTGTTGACCTGGATGTAGGGAAAGGTGTTGGCGCCGCACTTGGCCCCGATCAGCATCGAGTCGCACTGCGAGAAGTTGCGCGCACCCTCGGCCTTGGCGCCGATTTTCACCAGACCGCGGTAGCTGTTGTTGGAATGCCCGGCCGAGATGCCCTTGCTGATGATCGTGCTGCGGGTGTTTTTCCCGAGGTGGATCATCTTGGTGCCGGTGTCGGCCTGCTGTTTGTGGTTGGTCAGGGCCACCGAGTAGAACTCGCCGATCGAATTGTCGCCGAGCAGCACGCAGGACGGGTATTTCCAGGTGATCGCCGAGCCGGTCTCGACCTGGGTCCAGGAAATCTTCGAGTTGCGGCCCTTGCACAGCCCGCGCTTGGTGACGAAGTTGTAGATGCCGCCCTTGCCGTTCTCGTCGCCGGCATACCAGTTCTGCACTGTCGAATACTTGATGTCGGCGTCGTCCAGCGCCACCAGCTCCACTACCGCCGCGTGCAGCTGGTTGGTGTCGAACTTGGGCGCCGTGCAGCCCTCAAGGTAGGACACCTGCGCGCCCTCCTCGGCAATGATCAGCGTGCGCTCGAACTGCCCCGAATCCTGGGTGTTGATGCGGAAATAGGTCGACAGCTCCATCGGGCACTTGACGCCCTTCGGAATAAAGCAGAAGGAACCGTCGGTGAACACGGCCGAGTTCAGCGCCGCGTAATAGTTGTCCCCGGCCGGCACCACGGAGCCGATGTATTTCCTCACCAGCTCCGGATGGTTGTGCACCGCTTCCGAGATCGAACAGAAGATGATGCCGACCTCGGCCAGCTTTTCCTTGTAAGTCGTCGTCACCGACACCGAGTCGAAAATGACGTCGACCGCGACGCCGGCCAGCGCCGCGCGCTCGTGCACCGGCACGCCGAGCTTCTCGAAGGTCCGCAGCAGCTCGGGATCGACTTCGTCCATGCTCTGCTTTTTCTTCGGCTTCGGCGCGGCGTAATAGCTGATGTCCTGGAAGTCGATCGGCGGATACGTCACGTTCGGCCACTTGGGCTCGGTCATCGTGAGCCAGTGGCGATAGGCCTTCAGGCGGAAGTCGAGCAGCCATTCCGGCTCGTTCTTCTTCGCCGAAATCATGCGGATGATGTCTTCGTTCAGGCCCTTGGGCGCGGTCTCGGATTCGATGTCCGTGACAAAACCGTGCTTGTAGGGCTGGCTGACGAGGGTGTCGAGTACTGTGCTCATGGGGTGTCCGTTGGGGGCCCGGTTGCGGCGATCAGCCGCCGGCCTTGACCGTGAAACTCTCGCCGCAGCCGCAGGTG
>JAEYXO010000023.1 GCA_023431245.1 Pseudomonadota bacterium
AACTGCGCAACCGCGACGGGAAATACGTGGATCCGGAAGACAAGACCTTCGCCGCCGCAGCAGCGGGTGCCGACTGGTTCAGCGTGCCGGGCATGGGCCTGTCGCTGGTCAACCAGAAAGGCGCGGATGCCTGGCCGATCTCCGGCGCGACCTTCGCGCTGATGTACAAGAACCCCGCCGACAAGGCCGCATCCGGCGAAGTGCTCAAGTTCTTCGACTGGGCCTTCAAGAACGGCAAGCAGATGGCGCTGGAACTGGATTACGTTCCGCTGCCGGACGCGCTGACCAAGGCCATCACCGAGAAAGTCTGGACGCAGATCGCGCGCTGAGCGCCATTCGCGGCAACATGGAGTGTCTGCGGGCACTCCATGTTTTTTCCGGAACCCGCCTTCCGGGTCATGAATCGAAGCACATCCTGGAACATGCATGAATACTTCACCCACGGGCAGCGGTATACTTGACCCCAAAAGTCCGGTAGCCACGGGAGCCCGGAGCGGGGAATTCATGAAAAGTTCATCGACGGACGGCGGCCTGCGCGACCGGCAGCGCCTCGAAACGGTCCGCAGGCAGCGCATCCAGGATTTCATTTTCCACAAGCTCACCTTCAGCTTCTCGCTGGTCGTGCTGGTGGCACTGATCGGCATCCTGGTTTCACTCGCCATGGTCGCATGGCCTGCGTTCAAGAAATTCGGCATCGAATTCCTGTGGCGCGTCGAGTGGGACATCATCAACGAGGAATTCGGCGCCGCCATCGCCATCTTCGGCACATTGGCCAGCGCGACCATCGCGATCCTGATCGCGGTGCCCCTCAGCTTCGGCATCGCGCTGTTCCTGACCGAAACCTGCCCCACCTGGCTGCGCCGTCCGCTGGGCACCGCGATCGAACTGCTGGCTGCCGTACCCTCGATCATCTACGGCATGTTCGGCCTTTTCGTGTTCGCCCCGCTGTTCGCCGAATACGGCCAGCCCGCCCTGCAGTCGACACTGGGGCAGATGCCCATCATCGCCCCGCTGTTCGGCGGGGCAATGAACGGCATCGGCATCCTCGCGGCGGGGCTGGTGCTGGCCTTCATGATCCTGCCCTTCATCGCCGCGGTGATGCGCGACGTGTTCGAAATCGTGCCGCCGATCCTGCGCGAATCAGCCTACGGCATCGGCTGCACGACCTGGGAGGTTGTGCGCTACATCGTGCTGCCCTACACCCAGCAGGGGGTCATCGGCGGCATCATGCTCGGCCTCGGCCGCGCACTGGGTGAAACCATGGCCGTGACCTTCGTCATCGGCAATTCGCAGCGCATCAGCGCCTCGCTGTTCTCGCCCGGTTCGTCGATCGCCTCGACGCTGGCCAACGAATTCGGGGAGGCCGCCGATTTCCACCTGTCCACGCTGTTCGCGCTGGGCTTGCTGCTGTTCGTCATCACGTTCATCGTGCTCGCCTTCGCAAAGCTGCTGATCATCCGCACCGAGCGCGCCAAAGGCATGAAAACCTGATCCCGCATACCCGGAAACAGCCATGAACCAGAATCTCTACAGGCAACGGCTTTGGAAAAACCGCATCGGGATCGCGCTGTCGATGATCGCCATGGCGCTCGGCCTGTTCGTGCTGCTGTGGATACTCTTTGTGCTGTTCAAGAACGGCCTCCGGGCCATCGACTGGAACATGTTCACGCAGTCGACGCCGGCGCCGGGCTCCGAGGGCGGCGGCCTGGCCAATGCCATCGTCGGCAGCCTGATGATGGTCGGCTTCGCCACCCTGGTCAGCACGCCGGTCGGCATCCTTGCGGGCGTCTATCTCGCCGAGTTCGGCGACCGCAGCCGGATCGCCGAAATCACCCGCTTCATGACGGACATCATGTTGAGCGCGCCGTCGATCGTGCTGGGACTGTTCATCTACGCAATCCTCGTCTACCAGGTCAAACACTTCTCCGGCTGGGCGGGCACCCTTGCGCTGTCCCTGATTGCAATCCCCGTGGTCCTGCGCACCACCGAGAACATGCTGCGCCTGGTGCCGGGCAGCCTCCGCGAAGCCGCCTTCGCACTCGGCGCCCCGCGCTGGAAGGTGTCGATCATGGTGACCCTGCGCGCCGCAAAAGCCGGCGTGGTCACCGGCGTCCTGCTGGCGCTGGCGCGCATCAGCGGCGAGACTGCGCCCCTGCTCTTTACCGCACTGAACAACCAGTTCTTCTCGCTCGACATGAATAGCCCGATGTCGAACCTGCCGGTGGTGATCTTCCAGTTCGCAATGAGCCCCTACGACAACTGGGTGCGCCTGGCCTGGGGCGGCGCGCTGCTGATCACGCTGACAGTGCTGGTGCTTAACATCCTCGCCCGGGTGTTTTTCCGGGAAAAAACCTCCCAATAGTACGCGGCCGAACAGACAAAGAGACCCTCCATGAGCGAAACCGCCGAGCAACTCGTCAAAACCGCGATCCAGATCCGCAGGCTGAACTTCTTCTATGGCAGTTTCCAGGGCCTGAAGGACATCAATCTGGACATCGCCGAGCACAAGGTCACCGCCTTCATCGGCCCCTCGGGCTGCGGCAAGTCGACGCTGCTGCGCACGCTGAACCGGATGTACAGCCTCTACCCGGGACAACGCGCCGAGGGGGAAATCAACTTCTACGGCCAGAACATCCTTGATCCCAAGCAGGACCTGAACCTGCTGCGGGCGCGCATCGGCATGGTGTTCCAGAAACCGACCCCTTTTCCGATGTCGATCTACGACAACATCGCGTTCGGCGTGCGCCTCTACGAAAAGCTGTCCCGGGGTGAAATGGACGAGCGCGTCGAGTGGGCACTGACCAAGACCGCTCTCTGGAACGAGGCCAAGGACAAGCTGAACCAGAGCGGGCTTGCGCTGTCGGGCGGCCAGCAGCAGCGACTGTGCATCGCCCGGTCGGTGGCCGTGAAACCCTCGGTGATCCTGCTCGTCGAACCGACCTCGGCGCTGGACCCGATCTCGACTGCAAAAATCGAGGAACTGGTGCATGAGCTGAAATCGGAATACACGGTCGCCATCGTCACCCACAACATGCAGCAGGCGGCGCGCGTGTCGGACTTCACGGCCTATATGTATCTGGGTGAAATGGTCGAATACGGCCGGACCGACGAATTGTTCATCAAGCCGAAAAAGCAGGAAACCGAGGACTACATCACCGGCCGCTTCGGCTGATCCGCAAGCTGCGGCCTCAGGCTGCCGCGGAAACCGCCCGGGCGATTCCGGAGGCCAGTTTCCTGACTCCCGTCAGGGATGGCCCTTCGACCATGACCCGGATCACCGGCTCGGTGCCGGAGGGCCGCAGCAACACCCGTCCGGCATCCTTCAAAGTGCGTTCCGCCGCAGCCACGGCCTTCTGCACGGATGCCGCGGCGACGATGTCGCGCGCCGGACGGCCGTTCACCCGCACGTTCACCAGCACCTGCGGATACAGCGCAAAGTCCACGGCCTTCTCCAGCGTGGTGCCGGCCCCGATCAGTGCCTCCAGGACCTGCAGCGCCGACACAATGCC
>JAEYXO010000245.1 GCA_023431245.1 Pseudomonadota bacterium
GAAGCCTACGGCACCGGCTCCTCGCGCGACTGGGCGGCCAAGGGCACGCAGATGCTGGGCATCAAGGTCGTTGTCGCACGCGGCTTCGAGCGCATCCACCGCTCCAACCTGATCGGCATGGGCGTGCTGCCCTGCCAGTTCAAGGGCGACGACAGCGTGCAGTCGCTGAAGATCGACGGCACCGAGACCTTCGACCTGCTCGGCGTGGCCGGCGGCAACGTCAAGCCGATGCAGGACGTCACGCTGGTCATCCACCGCAAGGACGGCAGCACCCAGAACGTCACCGTCACGCTGCGTGTGGACTCGCCGATCGAGGTCGAGTACCTGAAGCACGGCGGCATCCTGCCGTACGTGCTGCGCGAAATCATGGCAGCCGCCTAAACCACGCCAAGGACACAAAGACATGGCACAAGACACCTTCAAGGCCCTGCGGGAGTTCAACCCCGCCCCGGGCAAGACCGGCAAGTACTACAGCCTGGCCGCGCTGGAAGAAGCCGGCCTCGGCAAAATCTCCCGCCTGCCGCGCTCGATCCGCGTCGTGCTGGAGGCACTGATGCGCCACTGCGACGGCAAGAAAATCACCGCCGATCAGGTCAAGGCGCTCGCCGCCTGGCAGGCGAAGGGCGCGCGCACGACCGAGATTCCCTTCATCGTCGTGCGCATCGTGCTGCAGGACCTGATCGGTTTCGGCGCGCTCAACGACCTGTCGGCCATGCGTGCCGCCGCCCAGCGCCTCGGCGTGCCGCCCGGCAAGATCGAGCCGCTGGTGCCGGTGGACGTGGTTGTCGACCACTCGGTCGAAATCGACGTGCACAATGCGCCGGACGCGGTGCAGCGCAACCAGGAAATCGAGTTCAAGCGCAACGCCGAGCGTTACCGCTTCGTCAAGTGGGCGCAGGGCGCATTCGAGACCGTCCGCGTGGTGCCGCCCGGCAACGGCATCATCCACCAGATCAACATGGAGTACCTGTCGCAGGGCGTGTGGCAGAAGGACGGCATCTGGTATCCGGACACCGTGTTCGGCACCGACTCGCACACGACCATGGTCAACGGCATCGGCATCGTCGGCTGGGGTGTGGGCGGCATCGAGGCCGAGGCCGCGATGCTCGGCCAGCCCAACGCCTTCCTGACCCCGGACGTGGTCGGCTGCCACATGACCGGCAAATTGCGTGAAGGCGTCACCGCGACCGACCTCGCGCTGACCGTCACCGAGCTGATGCGCAAGGCCAAGGTCGTCGGCAAGTTCGTCGAGTTCTTCGGCGAAGGCGCCGCCGCACTGACCGCCGCCGACCGCTGCACGGTGGCCAACATGGCACCCGAGTACGGCGCGACGATGGGTTACTTCCCCTTCGACGACAAGACCGTCGATTACTTCCGCACCACCGGCCGCGATGCCGCGCTGGTGTCGGCGATCGAGGCTTACTACAAGGCCCAGGGTCTGTTCGGCATGCCGAAAAAGGGCGACATCGACTACACCGAAGTCATCGAGCTGGATCTGGGCAGCATCGTCCCCAGCCTGTCCGGACCGAAACGCCCCCAGGACCGCGTCAACCTGCCGGATCTCGGCCGCGGCTTCGACGCGCTGTTCTCGGCGCCGCCGGAAAAAAACGGCGACGGCCGCCCCGCGTCCGCCCTGAACCGCCGCGTGCCCTCGGGCCATCCGGAATTCGATGTCGGCCACGGTGACGTGCTGATCGCTTCGATCACCTCCTGCACCAACACCTCGACCCCGGCGCTGCTGCTCGCCGCCGGCCTGCTCGCGAAAAAAGCCGCCGACAAGGGCCTCACGGTCAACCCGCGCGTGAAAACCTCACTCGCCCCTGGCTCCAAGGTCGTCACCGCCTACCTGCGCGACGCCGGCCTGCTGCCCTCGCTGGAGAAGCTCGGTTTCGGCGTCGTCGCCTACGGCTGCACCACCTGCATGGGCGCTTCCGGCCCGCTCGACGCGAAAATCGAGGACGCCGTGGTGTCGCAGGACCTCGTCACTTGCGCCGTGCTCTCGGGCAACCGCAACTTCGAGGCCCGCGTGCACGCCAACCTGCGCGCCAACTACCTCGCCAGCCCGGCGCTGGTCGTCGCTTACGCGATTGCCGGCACCGTGCGCACGGACCTGACCCAGGATCCGCTGGGCAAGGGCAAGGACGGCCAGCCGGTCTACCTGAAGGATGTCTGGCCCTCCGACGCCGAGGTCGCGGCGCTGCTGAAGTACGCCGCCAACTCCGAACACTTCCGCCGCGAATACGGCGACCTGTCGGGCAACAAGAAGCTGTGGGAAGCGATCCCGACCATCGAAGGCTCGGTCTACCAGTGGGATCCCAAGTCGACCTTCATCCGCGAACCGCCGTTCCTCGAAGGCGTCACGCGCGAGCTCGGCAAAGTCACAGACATCCAGGGCGCGCGCGCACTGGCCATCCTCGGCGACTCGATCACGACGGACCACATCAGCCCGTCAACCAAGATCAAGCCCGGCACGCCCGCCGGCAAATGGCTGGAGCCGTACCAGGAAAATCATCCGCCCTCGGAATGGGGACACTTCGGTGTGCGCCGCTGCAACCATGAACTGATGGTGCGCGGCACCTTCGCCAACGTGCGCCTGCGCAACGCGATCGCCCCCGGCACCGAGGGTCCGGTCACGAAGCACATGCCCGGCGGCGCCCAGATGACCATTTTCGAAGCCTCCGAGCTCTACCAGAAAGCCGGCACCCCGCTGGTCATCTTCGGCGGTGAAGATTTCGGCATGGGCTCCTCGCGCGACTGGGCAGCCAAGGGCATACTGCTGCTCGGCGTGCGCGCGGTGATCGTCAAGA
>JAEYXO010000312.1 GCA_023431245.1 Pseudomonadota bacterium
TTGTTCAGCACCACGGTGCGCGGCGTGTAATGCACGAACTTCGAACGCTTGTCGAAGAACGCGGTGTCGTACTCGTCGGCCTCGATCACGAAAAACGGGGTTTCGGTGAGCCGCGCCGACACGCCGAAATTCTGCGGCACCCCGCCGATCAGGAAGCCCGGATTGAGACCGGCGTGCTCGAGGATCCACGCCAGCATCGAACTGGTCGTGGTCTTGCCGTGGGGGCCGGCAACGGCCAGCACCCAGCGGCCCTGCAGCACATGTTCACGCAGCCACCGCGGCCCCGAGATATAGGGCAGGCCGCGATTGAGGATGGCCTCCATCAGCGGGTTGCCGCGTGAAACGACGTTGCCGACGACAAAGAGGTCGGGGTTGAGGTCCGCCTGCTCGGCCTCGTAACCCTGGATCAGCTGGATGCCCTGCGCCTCGAGCTGGGTGCTCATCGGCGGATAGACATTGGCATCGCAGCCGGTGACCTTGTGGCCGGCGGCGCGCGCGATCACCGCGAGCCCGCCCATGAAGGTGCCGCAGATGCCGAGGATGTGGATATGCATGATGGGGGCGGAGGATAGCAGATGGGTCAGGTGTGAGGAGTAAGTGGTGAGCGGTAATAACCGGGCAACAGCTCGCTCCTCACCCCTTACGTCTTACGCCTCACTCCTCAAGCTTTGAAGATGAAATAGACCGCACCCAGCAGACACAGTCCCGCGTACAGGTAGTTCATCTTCAGACCCTGCCCCATGTAAAAAATTGCAAAGGGCACGAACACCGTCAGCGTGATCACTTCCTGCAGGATTTTCAGTTGCCCGAGGCTCAGCGTCGTGTAGCCGATGCGGTTGGCCGGGACCTGCAGCAGGTATTCGAACAGCGCGATGCCCCAGGACACGAAGGCGGCGATCCACCAGGGCGAACTGTTGAGGTGTTTCAGATGGCCGTACCAGGCAAAGGTCATGAATATGTTCGACGCGGTCAGCAGCAGCACGGTGGTCAGCAGGGGCGGCAATGACGTCATATTGCAAGTCCTTGTTTTAATTGATATTTTTTACGAAGATATTGTAGCGCAAAAAACCGCCGGCCCTATAATCAGCGCATGGTTCCCGCCTGCCTGATCACCGGACTGCCCGGCGCCGACAAGCAGGGCTTTGTTGCGGCGCTGGCAGCCGCACGTCCGCACGGCGCATCCTGGGCGCTGCTCGACAACGACGGCGGCGGCAGCGCGCAGGCACTCGCGGGCGAAGGCATTGCCACCGGGGTTGTCAGCGGCTGCGCCTGCTGCAGCGGGCGGATCACGCTGCAGGTCGGCCTGGTGCAGCTGCTGCGCCGCGTCCGCCCCGGCTTCCTGATCATCACCGCCGACGGTGCCGCCGAGCCGGAGGCCCTGGAACAGACACTGCGACAACCGGAACTGGCACGGGCCATCACGGTAATCCGGAGAATCTGCGTGGTTCCGCCGCAATGGCTCGCCGCGCTGCCCGCGACGGCCCGCGAACGCCTGCAGCGGCAGGCGGCCGCAGCCGACGGAGTGGTGGCCGCAACGGCGGAGAGCGTGCTGCAATTACGCACCGCAGGCTATCCGGCGGCTGCAGGCTATGCCGAGATGATTCCCCAAATCGTCACCGGAGTACCCGCATGAACACGACCGGCACCTCCTCCCACCGCATCGTCATCGCCGGCGGCGGTGCCGGCGGCCTCGAACTGGCCACGCGGCTGGGCGACCGTCTCGGCCGCCGCGGCCGCGCGCAGGTCACGCTGGTCGACCGTTCGCGCACCCACCTGTGGAAACCGCTGCTGCATGAAGTAGCCGCCGGCAGCATGGACGTCGACCAGCACATGCTCGATTACCTGGCCCAGGCCCGCTGGCATCATTTCCGTTTCCAGCTGGGCGCGATGCAGGGACTCGACCGCGAGCGGCGGGTCCTGCACATCGCGCCGACCCATGACGAGGAAGGCCGCTTGCTGATCGGCGAACGCGAGATTCCCTATGACACGCTGGTGATCGCCGTCGGCAGCCGCAGCAATGATTTCGGCACGCCCGGCGCGCGCGAACATGCGATCAGCCTCGACACGGCGCCGCAGGCCGGTCGTTTCCACAACCGGCTGATCAACGCCTGCATCCGCGCCAATGCGCAGGCGGAGCCGCTGCGGCCGGAGCAGCTGCAGGTCGCGATCATCGGCGCCGGCGCCACCGGCGTCGAACTCGCCGCCGAGCTGCACCACACGACGCGCGAACTGGTCGCCTACGGCCTCGAAAAAATCGACGCCGGCCGCGACATCCGCATCACCCTGATCGAGGCCGGGCCGCGCGTGCTGCCGGCGCTGCCGGAACGGCTGTCGGAATCCACCACCGGGCTGCTGCGCGCGCTCGATGTGCAAGTGCTGACGGGCGCCCGCGTCACCGCCATCGAACACGACGGCGTGCAACTCGCCGACGGCCGCAAAATCCCCGCGGAACTGACGGTGTGGGCCGCCGGCATCAAGGCACCGGATTTCCTGAAGGATCTGGCCGGGCTGGAAACCAACCGCCTGAACCAGCTGCTGGTGACGCCGACGCTGCAGACGACGCGCGACGCCGACATCTTCGCGCTGGGGGATTGTGCGGCCTGCGCCTGGCCGGGCCGCGGACAGAACGTGCCGCCGCGGGCGCAGGCAGCGCACCAGCAGGCGACGCGCATTGCCGACAACCTCGAGCGCCGGCTCGCCGGCAAAGCGCTGCGGCCCTTCGTCTACCGCGATTTCGGTTCGCTGGTTTCGCTCGGTGAATATTCGACGGTGGGCAGCCTGATGGGCGCACTGGTCGGCGGCAGCCTGTTCATCGAGGGCCTGTTCGCGCGCTTCATGTACGTGTCGCTGTACCGCATGCACCTCTACGCACTGCACGGATTTGCCAAGGTGTTTTTCGACACGCTCGCGCGGATGATCACAAGACGCACTGAACCGCGTGTGAAGTTGCACTAAAAGTTGTTTATAATCAAATACTTATAAAACAACGTCGGACTGGCCTGCGGAACGCGAGCCGGGCAGCGGCAGGTTGTCGAGCGCGCGGTAGGTGAACACCGCGGAGAACTTGGTCTGCCTGCCGCGGTTGTGGCCCGCGGCATGGAACAGGCGGCAATGGAAAAACAGCACGTCGCCGGGATCGAGTTCGACGGCGACCTGCGTGCGCATGAGCGCCGCATTCTCCGCGACATCGCTGCGCAGGAATTGCGCCGCGTCGAGGCGCGACGCGGCGAAATCCATTACATGCGTGCCGGGCAGCACCAGCAGGCAGCCGTTGTCGATGCGCTCCTCGCCCAGCGCGAACCAGACCGACACCAGTTCCGGGCGCGCATAGGACCAGTAGCGGATGTCACGGTGCCAGCTGGTCAGGCTGCTGTAGGCGGGATCCTTGGTCATCACACAGTTGTGGTGGGCCTGCGCCAGCGCGATCCGCGGCCCCAGCAGCTGCCGCAGCCGCCCGGTCACCGGCGCCGCCGTCGCCCACTCCCGGAATACGGCATCGCGGGCATAGGCCTGCAGCAAGCGGCGCACCGTGCGCCCGCCCGGCGCATCGCGCGATTCCGGGGCGCCGGGATAATGGGTATCGGCCTCGTATTCGACCGGCGGCGTCGCCATGGCAAGATCGCGTTCGGCCACCGCGCGCATCCGCATCCGGGCGGCGGCCGGCAGCAGGCCGCGCACGACCCGGTAACCGTCGCGCGCAAACCCTGCGACATCGTCCTGCGAAAAAACCTCCGTCATCCCCTCGCCCGCGATCTGCCGAAAAACCAGCCGTAAAAAAGGATTGCGCCGAGCAGCAGCGTCACCAGCGAATATACGGGATCGAGGGCGCCGGCGGTGAACACCGACGGCGTCCGGAACACCGAGTCCTCGTAATGGACGAACAGCACCAGCAGCAGGTTGTTGCCGGCATGCGCGCCGATCGCCAGCTCGAGGCGTCCGTCGCGCAGGGTGATCAGGGCGAGGAACAGACCCATCGCGAAATAGTTGGCGGCCATGATCGCGAGACCGTAGGCCGCAACCTCCGGGTTGTAGAGATGGGGCAGCGTGAACACGAGGCTGCTGAACAGCGCCGGCACCGCGGGATGGCGGCAGAAGCGGCCGGCGGCCTGCATCAGGTAACCGCGGAACACCAGTTCCTCCGCCGCGCACTGAAGCGGCGTCAGCAGCAGGGCCGCGGCGACAAAGGGCAGCCAGCGGGCGATGTCGAGGTTCCAGGCGTAACGGCCGGGGTAGAGCAGGCTTTCGATCACGCAGAATACGGCGGCGAGGATCATCCACACGGCCGCACCCTGCAGCATGCGCCGCCAGTCCACACGCGGCGAAGGCGTCACCAGCGTCAGCCAGGAGCGCCGATGCAGCAGCGCCGTCACGATGACCACGGCTGCGAGGAGCACCAGGATGCTGGCATTGATCGCGACGAATTCCGTGACTTCGCCGAGCGGCAGCCGCAGTGCCAGGGCGTAGGCATAGGCACCGCCGACGATCCAGGCCGGCGCCAGCAGC
>JAEYXO010000358.1 GCA_023431245.1 Pseudomonadota bacterium
GGTGTCGAAAGTGGTCGTCGTGTCGCGCGACATCACCGAGCAGAAACGCCTCGAGGCCGAACTGCGCGAGATGGCCGCCACCGACATGCTCACCGGCCTGCCCAACCGTCGCCACTTCATCGGCCAGCTCGAACAGGAAACGGCGCGTGTGCATCGCGATGTCGAGCACAGCGCCTCGGTGCTGATGATCGACATCGACCATTTCAAGCGCGTCAATGACAGCTGCGGCCATGTCGCCGGCGACGCGGTGCTGCGCAATCTCGCCGCCGCGATGCGCCAGGAACTGCGCCGCGTAGACACCCTGGGGCGCATCGGCGGCGAGGAATTCGCGATCATCCTGCCCGGCGCCGCACTGGGTGATGCCGAACTGTTTGCCGAACGGCTGCGCAACAAGGTCGCCGAGACCGCCGTGAAGCATGGCGGCCAAAGGCTGTCAGTCACCATCAGCATCGGCGTCAGCGAAATCCACGCCGCCGACAACAGCGCCGATGACGTGCTCGGACGCGCCGACCGCGCGTTGTACTGCGCCAAGGAAGGCGGCCGCAACCGGGTGGTGGTGGAAGCCTGAGTTTTGCCGCGCTCGCGGCTAACGTTTCACGCCCAGCAGTCCGTCGCCGACGGCTTTCACCTCGAAACCCGCCCGCTGCAGCCGTTTTGTCACCTCCGCCGGCACGTCACGCCCGGAAGTGAGTTTGTTCGGCGTGCCGGTGTAATGGAACAGCCGGCCGCGGCGTTTGATGACCCGCGCCAGCTGGTCGTAGAAGGCCTGCGAATACAGCTCGCCGGCGATGCCGAAACGCGGCGGATCATGCAGCACGGCATCGAAGGACGCATCGGGCAATGACCGGATCTCTTCCGCGATGTCGCCCTGCGTCAGCACCAGCCGCGGATCGGGCGGCGGCGACCAGGGATTGAGGCTGCGCAGCCAGAGCACGTCGGGATTTTTTTCGAAGGACCGGATCTGCCGCGCGCCGCCGGCAAGGCAGCAGGCCGCGAAATATCCCAGCCCGCCGCAGCAGTCGAGGATTGTTTTTCCGCGCGGTGCGATCAGGCCCACCTTGCGTTCGGCATCCGCATAGGGCGAAACCTGCGCCGTCGGCAGCATCTTGATGCCATCGATCTCGAAGGTCGGCGCGCCCCATTCGGTGGGCACCAGCTTGATCAGCGAGCCGGAGAAACGCTGCACGGCCTCCCAGGCCGTGCCGGTCCAGTGGTAGGCCGTGCGTTCGCGGCAGTCGTCGATCCAGGGATAGTTGTTGCCCTGCCAGCACCAGCCGCCGGCATGAACCTCGACCATGGTCCGCGTGCGGCCGAGATCAAGTGAACACTCGAGCGCCGGCATGCCGGCGCTCGCAGCGGCGCGCAGCGCATCGTGGAGTTCATTGGTCAGCAGGGGGCCGGGCATCGCGGCCGATTCTCGCAGATCGCGCCTGAGCGCGGAGGGATTTGACCGGCGCCGGCAGCGAATGCTGTTCAGCGGCGGCAAAGCGGGAGAAAATCGGCGCACTGTCCAACCCGGGGAAATCACGCAATGAACAAACCTGTCTGCCTGCTGTGGGTCGATGAAAACGCCGCCTACGAAAAAGCCCTCGCCGACGCCGGCCTCGCCGGCCGCCTCGAACTGCATTTCGTCAAAACCGCGGACAAGCCGCCGGAAGACCTGCTGCCCCGCGTGGAAGTCCTCGTCGGGCGCAAACACGGCGGCATGCTGCCGCGCATGCCGAAGCTGCGCTGGGTGCAGACGGTCACCGCCGGCGTCGAATCCTGGATCGGGGCGCCGGGCCTGCGTGATGAGGTTGCGCTGTGCAACGCGCGCGGCTCGCACCGCCACTCGATGTCGGAAAACATCCTCGGCGCGCTGTTCCATCTGACCAAGCCGTACATGGCGATCGCGCTCGACCAGAAGCAGAGCCGCTGGCACAAACGCCAGTCGCCGCTGCTCGCCGGCCAGACCCTGGGCATCCTCGGCCTCGGCGCGATCGGCCAGGAACTGGCGCAGAAGGCCGCGGCGCTGGAGATGCGCGTGATCGGCACCAAGCGTTCACCGGAGCCGATCGAGGGCGTGGAAGAGGTCTACGGCAGCGATGAAAGCGACGACGTGCTGCGCCAGTCGGATTTTGTCGTGATGCTGATGCCGGCCACCGCAGAAACCGACGACTTCATCAATGCCGCCCGCCTGAAGCTGATGAAACCGACGGCCTGGCTGATCAACTTCGCGCGCGGCAGCCAGATCGTCGACGCCGACCTGATCGCCGCGGTGAAGGCGAAAACCATCGCCGGCGCCGTGCTCGATGTGTTCCGCGAGGAGCCGCTGCCGGCCTCCCACCCCTTCTGGACCACCGAAAACATCCTCGTGCTGCCGCACATCGGCGGCGGTTATTCGGGCCGCGCCGCAGCGGTGGCTGCGATCTTCGCCGAAAACGCGCGCTGCGACCTTGAAGGTGAAGCCTTCTCGACGGGTGTTGACCGGGAGCTGGGTTACTGAAAAGGCGCGAAGAGATTTTTGTATTTGCCCTCTCCCCGCATGCCGGCGGGGCAGGGTCAAGGGAACACCTGGAGCGGAGCAGAGGGACTGCGCAGAGCTTAAGCCGCGCGCTTTTCAGCCCTCCATCACCAGCAGGGTCCCCCGCTGCAGGCCCCGCAGCGTTTGCAGGCACAACCACGCAATCACCAGCGTTGCCAGCGCGAGCAGCGGCACCGCGAGGAAGGCAAAAGGCTGGCCCGTCGGCGCAAGGCGCAGCGTCAACGCGGCGAAGGCCGCCAGCGGGAAGCTGAGCGCCCACCACGCGACCGAAAAAGGCTGCGCCAGCATCGCGCGCAGTACGCTCGCCGACCACAGCAGGAAAAACAGCGCGATGCCCCAGCAGGCCTGCGACCACGCCGGTCCCGCGCCCATCGGCAGCAGCGCGAGCCCGATCACCGCCGGCGGCGCCACCGTGATGAAGGCCGAGGGCAGCAGGCGCTCCGGCCACAGGCCCTGCACGCCGATGCGCACGAACAGCAGCACAATCACCGCCGGCCACAGGAAGGCGCCGAGTCCGAACTGGGCCGCGGCCCAGCCGGGCTCGCCCAGCGCAACGCCGGCGAGCGGTGCGAGTACATTGCCCACCACCGGGATGATCAGCACCGGCGTGATGGCCGGCCACTGGAATCCGCCGGGCACATTGCCGCGGGTCCAGCGCGACAGCACCCACAGCGTCACTGCGAACTGCATCACGCAGCCGAGCAGCCACAACACCAGCCAGGGCACCGCCGCGCCGAACAGCGCAGCGCCCAG
>JAEYXO010000397.1 GCA_023431245.1 Pseudomonadota bacterium
CGGCGGCGGTGAGGTCGTCGTGGCAGGACACGGTGATCAGCGGCCGCTGCAGCCGCCAGGCCATGTGTTCGATGAACCGGGTCTTGCCGCAGCCGGTGGGTCCCTTCAGCAGCACCGGCAGGGTGCTCGCATTCGCGGCCTCGAACAGCGCGATTTCGTTGCCGACCGCCTCGTAATAGGGTTCTTCGCGGATCAGGCGCGCTTCGGTGGTCAGGGGCTTGGCGCCCGGCGGGGAGATGCGGGTAACCATGGGTCGGGTCCGGCGGATCGGTTGAGCGGACGAGTATATACCGCTAGGGTGAGCGGTATTTCATAAGTAATTGATTATATTGATATTTTTAATTCTTGCTGAATCCGGGCACCGGCCGGATCGAGAATTCGAGGGTCTGCAAATCGCCCAATACATACGTGGCTGCCGCGCTGACGCCGGCGACGCTGCCGGGATCGATGCGCAGGGTGTCGCCGCCCTTGATGTTGCGGATGTTTTCGATCACGGCGCGGTGCTCATGGCCGTTGCAGACAAGGTCGTAATCGCCAGTCAGCGCCATGGCCTTGGCGTAATGCGGGAAATGCACCATGAAGATCCGGCGTTCGGCGAGCACCAGCGAACCGTCCTGGCCATGGTAGCGCAGGCGGTTTTTCGGCTCCTGCGCCCATTTCGACAGGAAGTAGAGATCGCCGGTGTTGTTGCCGTGGATCAGGTGGATCGGCAGCCCGAATCCGGTCACGGCATGCAATGTGGACGGTGCGATCAGGTCGCCGCAGTGCAGTACGGCCTGTGCGCCCAGCGACCGGGCTTCGGCAACGGCGGCGGCAAACGGCTCGCGGTGATCGTGGCTGTCGGAAAGAATGCAGATTTTCAGGGGACACCTCCAAGTGCGGCCGATTCTACCCTGCGCCATCCCAAGTATTTTCTATGCTGACATAACCTTTTTTTCGTCTGTGACGGGCGCCGCCTGTTTAGAATCGCTGCACCGAGAAATAAGGGGGGAAGATGTTCACCAGCAATCCGTTCGCAGAGCTTTCGGCGTCCATTTCGCCGGCCATGATGCAGACCTATGTCGTCATCATGGTCATTCTGGTCGCTGCAGGAACCTTGTTTGATGTCCTGCACAAGGGCAGCGCCAGGTATTTTTTCGAGAATTTCCGCAGGTCCAAGGCCAGTGCCAAAAAGCAGCTTGGCGGCGGCGAGCTGGTTTCGATCGCGGTGCAGACGGCCGTGGTGGACGTGCTGGCCTCCGGCGAGTTCTGCAACGTGCGCCGCCGCATAGCGCACCTGCTGACGATGTACGGCTTCCTGCTCTACGTCGGGACCACCGTGCTGATGGTGTTCTGTTATCCGACCGCGGCAACCGTGACGCCGGCGCTCGTGCCCCAGCTGTGGTGGCTCGGCGGCCTGATGATCTGCGTCGGCGGCTACTGGTTCTGGTTCTTCATCCGCGTCGACGTGTCGGCAGAGGGCAATTCGCCGTTCCGCGTGATGCACGCCGACCTCTTCGTGCTTTCGCTGCTGTCCAGCGTGACTCTGGGCCTTGTCTGGGCCTGGATGCAGGCGAAGGGCATCGCGGGCTCGACGGTTCTTTTCGGTCTCTACATCCTGGCCACCACCGTCCTCTTCGGATCGGTGCCGTGGTCGAAGTTCGCGCACATGTTCTTCAAGCCTGCGGCGGCCTTCGAGAAAAGGGTTTCCAAGGCCGACGGCACGGCGAACAACCTGCCGACGCTGACCCGCGACGAGCCCGAGCAGCAGCAGAGGCACTCGATGGAGCTGCTGCGCGACGCGCCCATGGACATGGGCCTCGGCATCAAGCGCGAATCGCCGCGCCACTACTGAAAACATCAAGCAAGTAACACCGGAACAGTTCAAGGAGCCCACTTATGCCAACCTTTGTCTACATGACAAGGTGTGACGGATGCGGACACTGCGTCGATATCTGCCCGTCCGACATCATGCACATCGACAAGACCTACCGGCGTGCCTACAACATCGAGCCCAACATGTGCTGGGAGTGCTACTCCTGCGTGAAGGCCTGCCCGCAGAATGCGATCGATGTGCGCGGTTATGCCGATTTTGCGCCGCTCGGCCACAGCGTCCGCGTCCAGCGCGACGAGCAGAAGGGCACGATTGCCTGGAAAATCAAGTTCCGCAACGGCACCGAGAAGAATTTCCTGTCGCCGATCACCACCAAGCCCTGGGGCACGGCGATTCCCAAGCTTGCGGAGGTTCCCGGTCCGAGCAAGGAGATGCGCGACAGCCAGCTGCTGTACAACGAGCCGAAATGGATCCGCATGGATGACGGCGGCCTGCATACGCTCCAGTCCAACGGTCTCAAGATGAAGAAAGGCGTGTACTACTAATGGCTTACGATACGATCGTCGAAGACGGCATCGACATCCTGGTCGTCGGTGCCGGACTGGGTGGCACCGGTGCCGCATGGGAGGCAAGGTTCTGGGGGCAGGACAAGAAGATTGTCATTGCCGAGAAGGCCAACATCGACCGCTCCGGCGCGGTCGCGCAGGGGCTGTACGCCATCAACTGCTACATGGGCACCCGCTGGGGCGAGAACAAGCCCGAGGACCATGTCCGCTATGCCCGCATCGACCTGATGGGGATGGTGCGCGAAGACCTGCTGTTCGACATGGCGCGCCACGTCGACTCGACGGTGCACCAGTTCGAGGAATGGGGCCTGCCGATCATGAAGGACCCGAAAACCGGGCGCTACCTGCGCGAAGGGCGCTGGCAGATCATGATCCACGGCGAGTCCTACAAGCCCATCGTGGCCGAGGCCGCGAAGAAATCGGCCGACAAGGTTTTCAACCGCATCTGCGTCACGCACCTGCTGATGGATGACAGCAGGGAGAACCGGGTTGCCGGTGCCGTCGGCTTCAATGTCCGCACGGGCAACTACCATGTTTTCAAGTCCAAGACCGTGATCTGCGGTGCGGGCGGCGCTTCCAACATTTTCAAGCCGCGTTCGGTGGGTGAAGGCTCAGGCCGCACCTGGTACGCGCCCTGGTCGTCCGCGTCCGCCTACGGGCTGATGATCAACGCCGGCGCCAAGATGACGCAGATGGAAAACCGCATCGTGCTGGCGCGCTTCAAGGACGGTTACGGCCCGGTCGGCGCCTACTTCCTGCACCTGAAGACCTACACGCAGAACGGCCTGGGCGAGGAATACGAGTCGAAGTGGTTCCCCGAACTGCAGAAAATGGTCGGCAAGGAATACCTCGATCCCGAGGCCTCGCACCTGACCCACCGGCCGATTCCGACCTGCCTGCGCAATCACTGCATCATCAGCGAGGTGAATGCCGGCCGCGGTCCCATCCACATGGTGACGATGAAGGCCTTCCAGGATCCGCACCTGGAAGAAGTCGGCTGGGAAAACTTCCTCGGCATGACCGTCGGCCAGGCCGTGCTGTGGGCGGCGACCGACGTCGATCCCAAGAACGAGAATCCCGAATTGACCACGTCGGAACCCTATGTCATGGGCTCGCATGCGACCGGTTCGGGCGCCTGGTGCTCGGGGCCCGAGGATGTTTCGCCGCCCGAGTATTTCTGGGGCTACAACCGGATGACGACGATCGAGGGCCTGTTCGGCGCCGGCGATGCGGTCGGGGGGACGCCGCACGCGTTTTCGTCCGGTTCCTTCACCGAAGGACGGCTTGCCGCCAAGGCGGCCTGCAAGTACATCGATGACGGCAAGGCCGAGGGCATTGTCGTGTCCGAGGAGCAGATCAACCGCCGCAGGCAGGAAATCTACAAGCCGCTGGAGCATTACCGGATCTACCGCAACGCGATCGTGGCCGGTGACGTCAACCCGCATTACATCAATCCCAAGCAGGGCCTCGACCGCCTTCAGAAGCTGATGGACGAGTATTGCGGCGGCGTGACCGTCGGTTACATGACCAACGAGAAACTCCTGAACATCGGCCTGAAGAAGCTCAAGATCATGGAAGAAGACCTTGAGAACCTGGCGGCGAAGGACATCCACGAGCTGCTGCGCGCCTGGGAGCTGAAGCACCGCCACCGTGCCGCCGAATGCGTGACGCAGCACACGCTGTTCCGCAAGGAGACCCGCTGGCCCGGTTACTACTACCGGGGCGATGCGATGAAGGTGGATGACGAGAACTGGCACGTGCTGACTGTTTCGCGCCGCGATCCGAAAACCGGTGAATACACGATGGAGAAGGCGCCTTGTTATCACCTGGTTGGCGAAAACGAGTGATGATGCGCGCGGACGGAAGTCCGTTTTGAGCCTTCCGTCCGGCGGAGAAAAAAACGACATGTCGAGCGTCATGAGCCCCGCAAAGCCGGTCTCTTCCGGCGACGGGGAGGGCCGCGTGAACATCATTGAGAAAACCGATCAGGAGATCCTGGCCATGGCCAATCTCCTGTGGCGCGACCTCGTCAAGGCCTCGAATGAAGGCAAGTACGGGGAGTTCGCCCGGAACTTCTCCAGTTCCCTGGCGCGTGCCATTGACCAGGTCGTTGCGGGCCACCAGTTCGCCAACAGCGAGCTGGCGAGAAGCCTGTCCGAAGACGTGGATCCGCTCGGCATCATCCGGCGGGGAGAACATGTGACCGTCCTTTACCGTCAGCGCAGCACCAGGAAGCCGGGCGAGTGGCTGGGCAGGCTCGTCCTCGGTTATGAAGACGGCAAGGTCAGGATTTTCGGTGCATCCATTTTCTGAATGTTTCGCCGGGATTTGACGTGAGCGAAGTGATCCGCGACGGCAAGTTTGTCGAGCTGACCTACAAGGTGACCGACAGGAAATCGGGGCATGTCCTCACCTGCGTCGAGTTTCCGCTGGGTTATGTCCACGGGCATAACGAGGTTCTTGCGCCCTCGGTCCACCACCAGCTGGAAGGCAGGTCTGCCGGTGAAGTCATTGAGGTGGTGATCGACGGCAACCAGATTTTCGGACCCAGGGACGAGTCGCTGGTTTTTTCCGATCTCGTCGAGAATGTTCCCGAGGAATACCGGCAGGTCGGCACCTCCATCCTGATGGAGAACGACAGGGGGCAGACCCGCAGTTTTCTCGTGACGCATGTGGACGACGAGAGGCTGACGGTCGACGGCAACAATCCGCTTTGCGGCCGCGAGGTTGTTTTCATGCTTGAGATACTGACCGTGCGCGACGCCACTGATGAGGAAATCAGGGCGGGCGGGGCGGTCACTGCGGGCGCGGATGTCGATCCGGCACTGATGAGACCCGTTTAACGGCAGGCCGGCGGCGGACAGCGTCCCGGCCTGTGGTACTGGCAAACCTGACTTTACGAGAGAGGTGACTTATGAGCGAGCAAAAATCCAGCAACACCCCCGTGCCTGACGGCCATACGACCTTCTACACGACGCGCCAGATGGCGCCCAGCGCCAAGGGATTTGTCGGTTTTGAGACTGTCTGGAAGCCGCTGCAGAAGGAAGTGGAATACAAGACGCCGAAGCGGCCCTGAGTTCCGGCCGTCGCAAGACGTGGAAAAACCCCCGGCGGGGGGGGGGGTT
>JAEYXO010000402.1 GCA_023431245.1 Pseudomonadota bacterium
GCCGGCCAAGACGCTGCCGGAGCTGATCGCGCTGTTCAAAAGGGAGCCGGGCAAGTACGCCTTCGGTTCAGCGGGCAACGGTACCGCGAGCCACCTTGCCAATGAACTGTTCAAGCTGTCGGCCAAGATCGATACCATCCACGTGCCTAACAAGAGCGCCGGCCTCGCCACTACGGGGCTGCTCTCCGGCGAGATCCAGTGCATGGTGACCAACATGGCCACCGCACTGCCGCAGGTGCGCGCAGGCCGCCTGACCGGTGTTGCGGTCACCAGCGACAAGCGCGTCGATGCGGCGCCTGACATTCCGACTGCCGGTGAAGCGGGCCTGCCGGGATTCGCCTACACGACCTGGTACGGCATGCTGGTGCCCGCCGGCACGCCGGCTGCGTTGGTTAAGCGATTCCAGGGTGATCTCGCGAAGCTGTCGCGCGATCCCCGTGTCGCCGGGCGATTCACCGGCCAGGGCCTGACCGCGCGCGTCAGCGCTCCGCAGGAATTTTCGAAGTACCTCACCGAGGAACTGGCGCGCTGGCAGCAGGTCGTCAACGCGGCCGGCATCCAGAAGCAGTAGACGACAGCCGTTCCGGTTTACGCGCTTCGCGCCGTTTTTCCCCCACCCCTCTCTCCGCGCGGGCGCTTCTTTTTGCCTTGATGCGGCAGGCCGTTCCACATGCTGTGGGATGGCCTGCCTGCGGCTTGTATCCCGGATGTCCCTTGGCTAGACTGCGGTGCTCTGGCCATACGCGCATTCCTGCGCAAGCCTGAACATGAATCCAGCGCCGCGTCGGCAGACGTGCAGCGCGGCACCGGGGGGAGCACACCATCGAACGCAAGAGTCTGGGCCTGGCCGTGATCGGCTCCGGCCGTATCGGCGGGGTGCGCGCGCCGCGCGCGGGCGGGCATCCGGCGGTGCGTTTCATCGCCACCTCGGACCAGGATCCGAAAAAAGCGGAGGCGCTGGCGAAGAAAGTCGGCGCCGCGCTGCATTCCGGCGACAACGACGCGATCATCGCCCACCCGGAAGTGAACGCCGTCATCGTCTCGACCAGCGAGGGCGAGCATCTGGCGCCGATCCTGAAGGCGCTCGAGCTCGGCAAGCCGGTGCTGGTGGAAAAACCCATCGCGCTGTCGCTGGCCGACGCTGACCGCGTGATCCGGACCATCGAGAAGTCCGGCGTTCCGGTGCATGTCGGCTACAGCCGCCGCTACAAGGAGCGTTACCAGATTGCCAAGGAGCAGATCGTGCAGGGCCGCGTCGGCCGCCTGACCGGCGGCGCGGCGCGGGTGTTCAACTCGCGCTCGCAGGCGCTGGGCATGCTGCAGCGCAATCCGCATGCGACGCCGGTGGTCGATGCGCTGACCTATTACGTTGACCTGATGAACTGGTTCCACGAAGGTCATCGCCTGGTCGAGGTTTATGCGCGCGGGCAGAAGGGCGTGCTGAAGGACGCGGGGTACCCCGATGTCGAGGACATCAGTTATGCGATCCTGACCTACTCCGACGGCGCCGTGATCAACCTCGGCATCAGCTACGCGCTGCCGGCGAAATATCCGGCGCTGGGCCATGCCGCCCGCGTCGAACTGGTCGGCACCGACGGCGTGATGATCCTCGACGACGACCACACCGACCAGCTGATGTATACCGAGAAGGGCATTCCCCACGTCTACCTGCCCGATCACAGCGTCAACATGGTGTTCCTGCAGAGCGGAACCCCCGGCGACTGGGCGCTCGGCGAGTTCTGGGGGCCGATCGCCAACGAGACGCGGGCCTGGCTCGACCACCTCGCCATGGGCAAGCCCTGCACGCTGGCGAAACCGCAGGAGGCGAGGCATAACCTCGAGGTCACGCTGGCAATCGAGCATTCGATGGCCACCGGCCGGGCGGTGTCGCTGCCGCTGGCGCAATAACAACAAATACGGAGGAGGTTGCGATGAAAATGCAATGCGTGCTGCTGGCGGCGCTGTGTGCGGCTGCCGCTGCGGTGCAGGCCGCCGACAACTACCCGCTGCGGCCGATCCGCATGATCGTCGCCTATCCGCCGGGCGGCGGCACCGACCAGGTCGGGCGCGTGATGGCGGAACAGCTGAGCCAGACACTGGGCCAGCAGGTGGTCGTCGACAACCGCGGCGGGGCCACCGGCAACATCGGCACTGAACTCGCCGCGCGTGCCTTGCCTGACGGCCACACGCTGCTGATGGGCAATGTCGCGCCGAATGCGGTCAACGTCAGCCTGTTCAAGAAGCTGTCCTTCGACCCGGTGAAGGATTTTTCGCCGGTGAGCCTGGTGGCGATCACCCCCAACATTCTCGTCGCCCATCCCTCGGTACCGGCAAAAACCACGAAGGAACTGGTCGCGCTGGCGAAGGCGAAGCCCGGTGCCCTCAACTTTCCCTCGGCCGGCGTCGGCAGTTCCTCGCACCTCGCGGGCGAGCTGCTGAAATCGCTGGCAGGCATCGACATGGTTCATGTGCCCTTCAAGGGCGGCGGCCCGGCGCTGGTGGCCACGATTTCCGGCGAAGTGCAGATCATGTTCGCGACCCTGCCGGCGGCGATGCCGCATGTGAAATCGGGCAAGGTGCGGCCGGTGGCGGTGACTACCAGCAAACGCTCGCAGGCGATGCCGGAGCTGCCGACCATCGCCGAATCCGGCATCAAGGGCTACGAGGCGGCCACCTGGTACGGCCTGCTGGCGCCGGCACGCACGCCGAAACCGGTGATTGATCGCCTGCATGGCGACACCGTGAAAATACTTGCGGGTCCCGCGCGGCAACGGCTGGAGGCCCAGGGTTTCGAGCCGGACGGCGGTACGCCTTCCGCCTTTGCGGCTTACATCAAGGCTGAAATCGCCAAATGGGCGAAGGTGATCAGGGACGCCGGCATACCCGCCGAATGAGCTGCGGCGCTGCATCGAGGAGAATCAGGATGATGGGCCGACTGTTGTTGTCCGTGGTTGCTGTGGTTCTGGCATGGCCGGTGCAGGCGCAGAATTACCCGGGCCGTCCGATCCGCTTCATCGTGCCCTTTCCGCCGGGCGGCGGCACCGATACCGTGGCGCGGCTGATCGCGCAGCCGCTGGCCGAGCGCCTGAGACAGCAGGTGATCATCGACAACCGCGGCGGTGCCAACGCGATCATCGGCACCGAGCTGGGGGCCAAGGCGCCGGCGGACGGTTACACCTGGGTGTTCTGCCTGCCCGCCAGCGTGTCGGTGAATCCGACGCTGTACCGCAAGCTGCCCTATGATCCGGCACGCGATTTTGTGCCGGTGATCCGGCTCAACACCATTGCACTGCTGATGACCGTCACCAACAGCCTGCCGGCGAAGAATGTCGCGGAACTGGTGGCGCTGGCCAGGGCGAAACCCGGCACCCTGAACTACGCATCCTCGGGCAACGGCGGCGCGGCCCATCTGGCGATGGCGTTGTTCAACGTGACCGCCGGACTGGACATGGTGCACGTGCCGTACAAGGGCGGTGGTCCGGCGATGAGCGACCTGATATCGGGCCAGGTGCAGATCATGGCGGGGCCGATGATCGCGGCGATGCCGCATGTGAAATCGGGGCGTGTACGCGCACTGGCAGTGATGACCGAAAAGCGTGTGCAGGGCCTGCCCGAGGTGCCGACCGCGGGAGAGACGGTCAAGGGTTTCGAGAGCAGCATCTGGCATGGCGTGCTGATGCCGAAAGGCGTGCCTGCGGCCATCGTCCGCCAGGTCAACCGCGAGATCAATGAAGTGCTGAAGATGGCCGAGGTGCGCGAGCGCATGGCAACCCAGGGCGCGGAACCGGCGGGCGGCTCGCCCGAGGAGTTTGCCGCCTGGATCCGCAGCGATACCGCCAAGTACTCGAAACTGCTGAAACATATCGGCATGGCCGGCAGCGAAAACCGCTGACGGTGCAGTCGCTGCAATGGAGGATTGAACGATGTCGTTTTTCGAACCGCCACCGCTGATCGAGGCGGAAGTCTTCGCGTCCGTGCCCGCGCACCTGCGCAAGGGCGGCGCGCCGTCGAGCTGGATCGACGCCAACCATCCGGGCTCGAAGCTCGACTGCTTTCTCGAGGGGCCCGCCTTCGACCGCGAGGGCAACCTCTACAT
>JAEYXO010000403.1 GCA_023431245.1 Pseudomonadota bacterium
CGCGAGCGCAGGCGGCCGGCGATCCGCGGCTGGCGATTGCCTTCCCGGTGCCGGTGCCGGCGAACTTCAAGACCGACGAGGTGAAGGCGCTGCTCGCCGCGCAGGGCTACACGCGCTTCCTGCGCGAAGGCGCGGACGGTTTCGAGGTCGTGCAGGACCGGCTGCGCATGGCCGGCGCCGAACGCGCGCGGGTGGTCGAGGCGCTGGAAGCCGCACTGAAGGTCGGCCAGGGGCGGGTCAACGTGCACCGGCTATCGGACAGCGACGCGAATGTCTCCTCCGGCGAGCTGTGGCGGTATTCATCGGACCTGCATTGCGCGGAATGCGATATTCATTACGCCGAACCCAATCCGAGCCTGTTTTCCTTCAATTCGCCTATGGGTGCCTGCGAGACCTGCCGCGGCTTCGGCCGTGTCATCGGCCTCGACTACGGGCTGGTGGTGCCGGACGAATCGAAGTCGCTGCGCGACGGCGCGGTGAAGCCCTGGCAGACGCCGTCGAACAGGGAATGCCAGGACGACCTGATGAAATACGCGAAGCTGCGCGGCATCCCGATCGACAAGCCCTGGCGTGAACTGTCGGCGAAGGAAAAACACTGGGTGCTCGAAGGCGAGCCGGAATGGGTCAGCTGGCGCAAGTCCTGGCCGGGCACCTGGTACGGCGTCGGCCGTTTCTTCAAGTGGCTGGAGACCAAGGCCTACAAGATGCATGTGCGGGTGCTGCTGTCGAAATACCGCGCCTATACCGAATGCACCACCTGCAACGGCGCGCGGCTGAAGCCGGAAGCGCTGCTGTGGCGCGTCGGCTCGAAGGCCAATGCCGATGCGGCGCTCGGCGGGCGCGCCCGCTTCAAACCGAACGGCGTGCGCTACGACGACGCCCGGCTCGCCGCCCTGCCCGGCCTCACCGTCCACGACGTGATGCTGCTGCCGCTGGAGCGGACGAAACAGCTGTTCGACGCGCTGGAGCTGCCGGCGCCGCTCGACGAAGCCACCGACATGCTGGTCGGCGAAATCCGCACCCGGCTCGACTACCTGAACCGGGTCGGCCTCGGCTACCTGACCCTCGACCGCCAGTCGCGCACGCTGTCCGGCGGCGAGGTGCAGCGGATCAACCTGACCACCGCGCTGGGTACCTCGCTGGTGAACACGCTGTTCGTGCTCGACGAGCCCTCGATCGGCCTGCATCCGCGCGACATGGGTCGCGTGATCGGCGTCATGCACCGGCTGCGCGATGCCGGCAACTCGCTGGTGGTGGTCGAGCACGACCCGCAGGTGATGCTCGCCGCCGACCGCCTGCTCGACATCGGCCCCGGCCCCGGTTCGAAGGGCGGCGAAGTCGTCGGATTCGATACGCCGGCGCGGATCATGCGCCAGGCGGATTCGCTGACCGGACGTTACCTGTCGGGCGCGGTGCAGGCAGCGCCGGCGGAGACGCCGCGGCCACCGACGAAAAACACGCCGTTGCTGCGGCTGCGCGGCGCCGCCGAACACAACCTGAAGCAGATCGACGTCGATTTCCCGCTGCAGCGCCTGGTCTGCATCACCGGCGTCTCCGGCTCGGGCAAGTCGACGCTGGTGCAGGATGTGCTCTACGCGGCGCTGCGCAAGGCGATGGGCAAACCGACCGAGGCGCCGGGCCGGCATGACGGCCTCTACGGCGCCGACCACATCGGCGACGCGATGCTGGTCGACCAGTCCTCGATCGGACGCACCACGCGCTCGAATCCGGCAAGTTATGTCGGCGCCTTTGACGCCATCCGCAGCCGTTTCGCGGCGGCGCCGCTGGCACAGTCGCGCGGCTATACCACCGGCACCTTCAGTTTCAACTCCGGCACCGGCCGCTGCCCGACCTGCAGCGGCAACGGCTTCGAGCATGTCGAGATGCAGTTCCTGTCCGACGTCTACCTGCGCTGCCCCGACTGCGACGGCCGGCGCTACCGCGCGGAAGTGCTGGAGATCGCGATCGAAGGCCAGTCGATCGCCGACGTGCTGGAGATGACGGTTGCCGACGCGCTGGCCTTCTTCGGCCACGCACCGGACATCGCCCGCGCGCTGCAGCCACTGGTCGATGTCGGGCTCGATTACCTGAAGCTGGGCCAGCCGGTGCCGACGCTGTCCGGTGGCGAGGCGCAGCGGCTGAAACTCGCCGGCTTCCTTGCCGAGGCCGCCCGGGCCGGGCGTAACGCGGTCGGCGGCAAGGGCACGCTGTTTCTCTTTGACGAGCCGACCACCGGTCTGCATTTCGACGATGTGCGCAAACTCCTTGGCGCCTTCCGCAAGCTGCTGGCGGCCGGGCATTCGCTGATCGTCATCGAGCACAACCTCGACGTCGTGCGCGCGGCCGACTGGGTCATCGACCTCGGCCCCGAGGGCGGTGACGCGGGCGGCGCGGTGGTCTGCTGCGGCACACCGGATACGGTGGCGGCGCATACGGTTTCGCACACCGGCAAGGCCTTGCGTGAATACGCTGCGGCTCTGGGCGCACCGGTCGCGCCGCCGCGGGCCCTGCAAAAACCCGCGTCCGGCCACGGCAACAGCATCAGCGTCAGCCACGCCCGCGAACACAACCTGAAGAACATCAGTGTCGATATTCCGCGCGGCAAGTTCACGGTGGTCACCGGTGTTTCCGGATCGGGCAAGTCAACGCTGGCCTTCGACATCGTATTCGCCGAGGGCCAGCGCCGCTATCTTGAATCGCTGAACGCCTACGCGCGCCAGTTCGTGCAGGCGGCGGCACGGCCCGACGTCGACGCGATCTACGGCATCCCGCCGACGGTGGCGATCGAACAGCGCACCAGCCGCGGCGGCCGCCGCAGCACGGTGGCGACGCTGACCGAGATCTACCATTTCCTGCGCCTGCTCTACGTCAAGCTCGGCACCCAGTACTGCCC
>JAEYXO010000002.1 GCA_023431245.1 Pseudomonadota bacterium
GCACAGATCGACGAGCTGGTCGGCAGGCTCGGCGACGCGCTGCGCGAAGTCGGACGCAATCCCTGATGCCGGCCGCTTGAGTTTGATTGTTTCGCTGAATTTCTACTATGCGCACCCCGGCAATGAAGCCGCGGTGCTGCGCCAGCGCATCAAGGCCTGTGATGTCCGTGCCGCCCTCGGCCTGCCGCGCGGGCGGGTCTGCGCCAAAATCGAGGGCGGCGACGACTGGCCCGATACCTTGTGGCGCCTCGATTTTCCGGACATGGCCACCCAGGATGCGGACATGGCCGCGCGCGCAGCCAGTCCCGATTTCGAGGCCATCCGGATCGGCATGCGCCGGCTCTACCGGCGTTTCGAGCGCCCTCTCTATGAAAGCCGCAAGGATGCCGGAGTCCCGCTCCGGCAGGGAGACCTGCTGGCCTGGACAGGCCTCTTCTGTGCAGAATCGGCAGCCCCGGCCGTGCGGGAACGCCTCGCAGGTGAAGGGATCAGCGCGCTCGAATACCGGTCCGGCGGCAACAACGTGCCGCGATTCATCATTTGCGGCGGACCATCAGCAGATACTGCAGGACTGTACATCCCCGGTGCGCGCATCGAGCGCAGCTCGTGGCGCGTCGAGGATATCGGGTAAATTATAAAAAGTTGTTTATAATCAATAACTTATATAATATTACCTAGGCCCTGAGCGCAGCCAGGCAGCGTTCCAGCCACTGCGCCGTCAGCTTCTCCTGGGTCGAGTTCTGCTTCAGCCGCTGGTCGAGCGCCTTCCAGTCGACGCAATCGAGCGGCTGGTCCTGGTTGAAGCAGGAGAACACGTAGCTCGTCCTTCCGGTCTGCGGATCGACCTGCGGCTGCAGGCACTGCGCGCAGACCTCCTTCATCATGCACTGCATCGGCGAGTTGATCGAGCCGATCGCATGATGCTGCGCCTTCAGGTGGGGCTTCAGCACCTCGTGCCGCGCGCGTGCCACGGCGGCCATCATCTTGTCCGAACCGATGGCAATGATCCGGTCGGCGTCGCGGAACGGAATCGCCTGTTCGCCCAGGGCGCCGGAGGCATAGGCCAGCATCGCCTGCACGATGTTGCCGGTGAAGCTGCGGTCATCCCGGCGTGACGGCGTAAAACCGGGCTTCTCGTCGCAGCACCAGACGACGACATCGCTCGCTGCCTCGATGTTTTCGACGTGATAACGGTCGGCCATGCTTTTGTAGCCTGCAAAATAGAGCACCCGGCAACCGGCCTTGCGCATCGCCTGGCCGATCGAGAACAGCACGGCATTGCCGAGCCCGCCGCCGGCCAGCACCACGGTCTCGCCGGCGGGAATTTCGGTCGGCGTCCCGGTGGGCCCCATCAGGATCACCGGCTCGCCCGGTTTCAGTTCGGCGCAGAGATCGCTGGAGCCGCCCATCTCGAGCACGATTGTCGACAGCAGTCCGGCCTCCGCATCCACCCAGGCGCCAGTCAGCGCCAGGCCCTCCATCGCCAGCGTGCTCCCGGCAACGCGAGGGGCCCGCGACTCGAAATTCTGCAGACGGTAGAACTGCCCCGGCCGGAAACGGCGTGCGGCAAGGGGTGCCCGCAGCACGACCTCCACAATCGTCGGTGTCAGCCGTTTCACCTCATGCACGGTCGCTCGCAGGTCGCGCTGCAGCGTGCCGATGAAGGCTGCATCGTCGACGGCGGCAGCGGGCTGCACTTGCTCCAGCACGCTGCTGACCACCGGATAGCCCTGCTTGGCACTGCCCACGGCCTTGACCACGTTGCCGAAGAACGAAGGATGCACGTCCCCGAAATAGCTGATGAAACGGCCGTCGGCGCGCTTCGACAGCAGCACCTTGACCGTCTCGGGCTTGGAAATCGATTTTTCGGCCTTGACCGGCTGGCCGTCGGCATCGACCGCACGGAAATAACGACCGTCAAGCACGAAGGTCGCCGCATCCTCGCGGGCCAGCACAGTATTGGGCTGGGTGCCCGCTGCGATCAGGATTGCGCGCGCCGGCAGCGTCACCTGACCGGCGTCTTGCCAGCTGCCGTCTTCGCCCTTCGCCTGCACGGCCGCTTTCAGCGCGCTGGCATGGCCATAGGCGTCGGTTTCGATGGCGAGCGGCGTCAGGCACTCGGCGAAAGTGATGCCCTCTTCCAGCGCCTTGTGCACTTCCTCGTGGTTCAGCGTGTACGAGGGACTGTCGACCAGCCGCTTGCGGTAGGCGATGGTCGCGCCGCCCCAGGACTGCAGCAGTTGCAGGATGCGCGGCTCGCGCCCCTCCCGCGCCGCTTCGGCGCGCTCGGCGCGGATGGCCCGCGCATGGTCAATGAATTCGCCGGCGATTTCGCGTTCTTCGGGACCCCAGGCCTTCTGCACGGCCTCTTCGCCGCGCTCCCGGACCAGGGTCTCGTGGCGGAGCAGGAATTTTTCGACCTGCAGCGGGTAATAGGCCAGCGATTCAGTCGCGGTGTCGATCGCGGTCAGCCCGCCGCCGATCACCACCACCGGCAGCCGCAGCTGCATGTTGGCGATCGAATCCGTCTTCGCCGCACCGGTCAGCTGCAGCGCCATCAGGAAATCCGACGCGGTACGCACACCGCGTGCCAGGCCGTTGGGCATGTCGAGCACCGTCGGGCGACCCGCGCCGATCGCCAGCGCGACATGGTCGAAACCCATAGCGAAGGCGTCCTCCGCGGTGATGGTGCCGCCGAAACGCACGCCGCCGAACAGCGCGAACTGCGCGCGCCGCTCCAGCAGCAGGCGGATGATTTTCAGGAAGTTCTTGTCCCAGCGCACGGTGATGCCGTATTCGGCAACACCGCCGAAACCGGCCATCGCACGCTCGTCGAGTGACTCATACAGCTCATGCACATTCCGGATCGGCCTGAACGGCACGCGACCGCCCTTCCCGTCCACACCGGACAACTCCGGCGGCAACGGTTCGATCTTCAAGCCATCAATGCCGACCACCGTATGGCCGTCGTTCATCAGGAAATGCGACAGCGAAAATCCGGCCGGCCCCATGCCCACCACCAGCACGCGTTTGCCGCTCGGCGCCTTCGGCAGCGGATGGCGCAGGTTCAGCGGATTCCAGCGCGTCAGCAGGCTGTAGATTTCGAAGCCCCAGGGCAGTTCGAGCACGTCCTTCAGCGTCCGCGTTTCCGCCTGCGGAATATTGACCGGCTCCTGCTTCTGGTAAATGCAGGCCTTCATGCAGTCGTTGCAGATGCGGTGTCCGGTCGCCGCGACCACCGGATTGTCGACGGTGATGATCGCCAGGGCCCCGATCACCAGTCCCTCGGTCTTGGCCTTGTGGAATTCGGATATCTTCTCCTCGAGCGGGCAGCCGGCCAGCGTAATTCCGAAGGGGGACTTCTTGAACGAAGTTTCGCCGCGGCCAGTGGCGCCCTTCTCGCGCAATCCCTTGGAACAGGAATCCTTGCCCTGCTCGTGACACCAGATGCAGTAGTTGGCCTCGTCAAGCGCGCCGGTGAGATCGGCGCCGCGGTCGGTCAGCTTGAACCCCTCGCGCAAGCGCAGCTTCGACACATCGAAGCGGTGCTCGGTGAAACCCTTCGCCGCACCGGTCTGCACCGGCACCAGGTTCTGCACATCGAGCTTGTGCGGTGCCTTGAACAGCACGCCGGCATGGTGACGGGCACGGCCGGCCCCGGTATGCGCCGCCCAGGCGGCGTACTGCAGGGCCAGTTCCAGAGACGCGGCATGTTCCGGCTCGTCCTGCTGCCAGCGTTCAACATGGCGGGCGAACGCCAGTTCGGTCAGCGGCTCGCCGAACAGTGCTGCCAGCTGCGCACCCACCGCAGCACCGTCGATGGCGGCAGCGGCATCGCCCTTGTACTTGTGCATGGCCTTGCGTTGCACGAACAGGCGCTTGACGCGGTACAGCGGCGCCAGTTCCTGGTGTCGCGCCGACAGCGCACTGACTTCGGCTTCGATGCCGAAAAACTGCGCGATGAAATCGTCCAGGTGCGGCGCCAGCGCCAGAAGCAGCTCCGATTCCGCCTTGGCCGTGAGCGGAACTGCTCCCGCGCGCGCAGCCAGCAGCCTTTCATGCAACTCAGCATCGGCAAGGGCGAGGCCTTCAAGGAATCTGCGGTCAATACGCAGCAGTCCTTCCCGGGCATGGAGGTCGGCGAACGAAAAACCGGTGGGAAGGGACAGGTCGGCAGCGGAGCTCAAGATGGTCACAGCAGGCGCGGAAAACTGCGATTATATCAACCGCCTGTCCGTGCCTTGGTGTCACTGGTTATATGCTCAGCGTTTCCGGAAATAACGGCCCGCTGCCGGGCAGCATGCCATAATCGGCACAAGCCTCCGCCCATGCCCGTCCAGTCACCGCGATGAGTGTCGCACAGAAAAAAATGCTGGTTTGGATACTGCTGTCCATTCTTGCGGCATCGCTGAGTTATGCCGCTTTTCAAGGCTATTTCAGCCCTGACCTGCTGCTGGGATTCGCCAACAGTTTTTCCTGCTGAGCCCCTGCTTCCGGCAAAAGGAAATGCCAGCGCTCAGATCGCTGCGCGTTCCGCCGCCGAGATGACATTGGCAATCACCATCGCCACTGTCATCGGCCCCACGCCACCCGGCACCGGCGTAATCCAGCCCGCCTTTCCGCGCACGGCATCATAGTCCACGTCCCCGCAAAGACGGCCGTCCGGCAGCCGGTTGATGCCGACGTCAATGACCGCGGCGCCGGGCCTGACCATCTCCGCGGTGACCATCCGCGGCCTCCCGGCGGCGCAGATCAGGATATCCGCCTCGCGCGTGATCAACGCCAGCTCCGGCGTGCGCGAATGGCAGATCGTGACCGTTGCATTGCGCTCAAGGAGCATCAGCGCGGCAGGTTTTCCGACGATGCTGCTGCGCCCGATCACCACGGCATGTTTTCCGGCCACCGGCACGCCGCTGCGTTCCAGCATCTGCATGCAGCCGGAGGGCGTGCAGGGTGCCAGCACTGCATGGCCGTCCAGCAGCGCTCCGAGGCTGCGCCAGGTGAAGCCGTCAACATCCTTGGCGGGATCGATGCGCTGCAGGACTGCCACCGCATCGACATGCCCGGGCAGGGGCAACTGGACCAGGATGCCATGCACCGCGGGATCGCCGTTCAGGCTGTCGATTTTCTGCAGCAGTTCCGCCGTCGTGGTCGCCGCCGGCAGCCGGGTGTCGAAGGTCCGCACGCCGGCCTCGCGGCAGGCGCGTTCCTTGCTGCGCACGTACACCGCGGAGGCCGGATCATCGCCGACCAGAACCACCGCAAGCCCCGGCACACAGCCGCGGGAGGCCAGCCTCCCGGCAGCCGACTTCTGTTCATCCAGCACCTGCCGCGCCATCGCGGCACCATCAATGATGATTGCACCCATCTTTTCCCGTCCAATCTGATTTTTCCGGCCGCCCCGGCAGACTGCATCCGCGGCTATTGCCCCGCCTGTTTCGCAGGCGCCCCGCCCGGAACGCCGTCGAGCACCTGGAAGAACACCTCGTCGCGCCGGATCATGCCCAGTTCGTTGCGCGCGCGTTCCTCCACCGCCTCCAGGCCCTGCTTGAGATCACGGACTTCGGCATCCAGCGCGGAATTGCGTGCACGCAGGCGATCGTTGGACTCGCGTTGCGCACCGATCTGCCTTTCCATCTCCCACACCCGCAGCAGGCCGCCCTTGCCCAGCCACAGGGGATACTGGATCAGCAGCAGCAGTCCGGTGAGCATGATGGCTAGCAGTCGCATGGCTTCAGGAACGCACGCGGACGGCCCGCGGCAGGGGTTCAGCGCAGCTGGTAAAAGGCGCCGCGCCCGGGATAGGAAGCCGTGTCACCCAAGTCCTCCTCGATGCGGAGCAGCTGGTTGTACTTGGCCAGACGGTCCGTCCGCGACAGCGAACCGGTCTTGATCTGCATCGCATTGGTCGCCACGGCGATGTCCGCGATGGTCGTGTCCTCGGTTTCGCCGGAGCGATGGGAAATGACGGCGGTGTAGCGGGCACGCTTGGCCATCTCGATTGCCGCCAGGGTCTCGGTCAGTGTGCCGATCTGGTTGACCTTGATCAGGATCGAGTTGGCGATGCCCTGCTCGATGCCGCGGCGCAAGTACTGCGTGTTGGTGACGAACAGGTCGTCGCCCACGAGCTGCACCCGCCCGCCAAGTTTCTGCGTCAGCACCTTCCAGCCATCCCAGTCGTTCTCCGCCATGCCGTCCTCGATGCTAACGATCGGATACTTGTCGACCCAGGCGGTCAGGTAATCGGCGAACTCCGGCGCCTTCAGGCTGAGGCCTTCCGAACGCAGCGTGTATTCGCCGTCCTCGAAAAATTCGGAACTCGCGCAGTCCAGCGCGAGCGCAACGTCCTCCCCCGGGCGGTAACCGGCGGCCTCGACGGCCTCCAGGATCACCTGGATTGCAGCCTCGTGCTTCGGCAGTCGCGGTGCGAAACCGCCTTCATCGCCCACCGCCGTCGCCAGGCCGCGGTCCGCCAGCAGCTTGCGCAGCGTCTGGAATACCTCGGCGCCGCAGCGCAGCGCGTCACGGAAACTCTGTGCGCCCACCGGCACGATCATGAATTCCTGCATGTCCAGCCCGTTATCGGCGTGCGCGCCGCCGTTGATGACGTTCATCATCGGCACCGGCATCGCCATCGCGCCGGCGCCGCCGAGATAACGATGCAGCGGCAGGCCGGATTCCTCCGCAGCCGCGCGAGCCACCGCCATTGACACGGCCAGCATCGCATTGGCACCCAGCCGCGACTTGTTTTCGGTGCCGTCAAGATCGAGAAGCGTGCGGTCAACAAAAGCCTGTTCGGTGGCATCAACGCCGATCACCGCCTCGCAGATCTCGGTGTTGACATGCTCGACCGCCTGCAGCACGCCCTTGCCGCCGTAACGCTGCTTGTCGCCATCGCGCAGTTCGATGGCCTCCCGGCTGCCGGTGGACGCTCCCGAAGGCACTGCGGCACGCCCCATGATGCCGGACTCCAGCAGCACATCGGCCTCCACGGTCGGATTGCCGCGCGAGTCCAGAATTTCCCTGCCTATGACGTCAACGATTGCGCTCATGTCCTGTCCTGTCGACTGAGGTTATACATGCTGCTCCACGAAGCGGCGGCCCTTGACCGCCGCATCGAGAGCGTGAAGGGTATCCAGCAGCTCGCCCATCAGGGCAAGCGGCCAGGAATTCGGGCCGTCGCACAGAGCTTCATCCGGCTTCGGGTGCGTTTCCATGAACACGCCGGACACGCCGGCGGCCACCGCCGCGCGCGCCAGGACCGGAATATGCTCGCGCTGGCCGCCGCTGGCGCTGCCCTGTCCGCCGGGCAGTTGCACCGAATGAGTGGCATCAAACACGACCGGGCAGCCGGTGCCGCGCATGACGGCCAGCCCCCTCATGTCGACCACCAGGTTGTTGTAGCCAAAGCTGAAGCCGCGCTCGCAGACCATGATCTGTTCGTTGCCGGTGCTGCGTGCCTTGTCGACGACGTTGGCCATTTCCCAGGGCGACAGGAACTGCCCCTTCTTGATGTTCACCGGCCGGCCCTGGCTCGCCACGCTGCGGATGAAATTGGTCTGGCGGCAGAGGAAGGCCGGGGTCTGGATCACGTCCACCACCGCTGCGACTTCGGCGAGCGGCGTGTCTTCGTGCACGTCGGTTAGCACCGGCACGCCGGCCTGCCGCTTCACCGATTCGAGGATGCGCAGCCCCTCTTCCATGCCGGGGCCGCGGTAGCTTTTGCCCGAAGTCCGGTTGGCCTTGTCGAAGGAACCCTTGAACACATAGGGCATGCCCAGCCGGGCGGTCTGCTCTTTCAGATGTCCCGCAACGTCGAGGCACATCTGCTCGCTCTCCAGGGTATCGGGCCCGGCGATCAGGAACAGCGGCCGGTCGAGCCCGGCTTCGAATCCACAGAGTTTCATAGGCCGCTCCGGGAGGTCCGCTCAGGTCGCCGCAGGGGCGTGCGCAGGCCGCGGAGCCTGCTGCCGGAGGGCGGCATTTTTCAAGGCAGCCTCGACAAAGGATTTGAACAAGGGGTGCCCCCCGCGCGGCGTGGAGGTGAATTCCGGATGGAACTGCACGCCCACAAACCAGGGGTGACCGGGGATCTCGATCATCTCGCAGAGATCTCCGGTCAGCGACCGGCCGCTGACGCTGAGCCCTGCCCCTTCCAGCCGCGGCAGGTAATGGTTGTTGACCTCGTAACGGTGACGATGGCGCTCGGTGATGCGGTCCGCGCCGTAGATTTTCCGCGCGAGCGATCCCGCCTTCAGTTCGCATTCCTGCCCGCCCAGCCGCATCGTGCCGCCGAGGTCGGAGGATGCATCGCGGCGCTCGATCTTGCCGTCGCGGTCCTGCCACTCGGTGATCAGCGCAACCACCGGATGCGGGGTTTCCGGATCGAACTCGGTGCTGTGCGCCCCCGCGAGACCCGCGAGATGGCGCGCGTATTCGATCACCGCCAGCTGCATGCCGAGGCAGATGCCGAGGTAAGGCACACCGCTTTCCCGGGCATGACGGATGGCGGCGATCTTGCCTTCAACGCCGCGTTTGCCGAAACCGCCGGGCACCAGGATCGCATCCATGCCGTCCAGGCACCGGACGCCGTTCTTTTCAATGCTCTCGGAATCGACATAGTGAATGCGGATTTTCGAGCCGGTATGGATGCCGGCGTGAATCAGCGCTTCAGACAGCGATTTGTAGGATTCGGTAAGGTCGACATACTTGCCGACCAGCGCAATGCTCACTTCATGCCGCGGGTGCTCCAGCGCGTGGATCACACGGTCCCAGCTCGACAGGTCCGCCGGCGGCGGACTGATGCCGAGTTTCCTGCAGACGATGTCGTCCAGCGACTGCTCGTGCAGCTTGCCCGGTATCTTGTAGATGCTGTCGACGTCAACCGCGGAAATCACGGCATCGACGCCGACGTTGGTGAACAGCGCGATCTTGCGCCGCTCGCCGTCCGGCAGCGGCCGGTCGGCCCGGCACAGCAGCACGTCGGGCTGGATGCCGATCTCGCGCAGTTCCTTGACCGAGTGCTGTGTCGGCTTGGTCTTGATCTCGCCGGCCGAAGCGATGTACGGCACCAGCGTCAGGTGGATGAAGCAGGCGTTGTCGCGGCCGACCTCGATGCCCATCTGCCGGATCGCCTCGAGGAAGGGCAATGACTCGATGTCGCCCACGGTGCCGCCCACCTCGACCAGCGCGATCTCGGCGTCGCCGGCGCCGCGCCGGACATACTGCTTGATCTCGTCGGTGATGTGCGGGATCACCTGCACCGTGCCGCCCAGGTAATCACCGCGGCGCTCCTTCTTGATGACGCTTTCGTAGATCTGGCCGGTGGTGAAGTTGTTGCGCTTGCCCATCCGGGCATTGATGAAGCGCTCGTAATGTCCGAGGTCGAGGTCGGTTTCCGCACCGTCCTCGGTGACGAACACTTCGCCATGCTGGAAGGGACTCATCGTGCCCGGATCCACATTGATGTAGGGATCCAGTTTGAGCATCGAAACCTTGATGCCGCGGGATTCGAGGATTGCGGCGAGGGAGGCGGCAGCGATACCTTTGCCCAGGGAGGAAACAACACCACCAGTGACAAAGATATATTTGGTCATTTCATTTGGGCCGACGCTCGGGTAAATCGAGGTTTATTCATTTTATCGCAATTCCCGCGACCTTCCAATCAGGCCTGCTTGCCGCCCCGCGCCAGATAGAGCCAGGTTTCGACCACGGTGTCCGGATTCAGCGACAGGCTTTCGATGCCCTCCTTCACCAGCCATTCGGCAAGATCGGGATGATCCGATGGCCCCTGTCCGCAGATGCCCACATACTTGCCGGCCTTGCGGCAGGCCGCGATGGCAAGATGCAGCATGTGCTTGACCGCCGGATCGCGCTCGTCGAAGGCGTCGGCGATGATGCCTGAATCGCGGTCCAGCGCCAGCGTCATCTGCGTCATGTCGTTGGAACCGATCGAGAAGCCGTCGAAGTGCTCGAGGAACTGGTCGGCAAGGATGGCGTTCGAAGGGATCTCGCACATCATGATGATGCGAAGTCCGTTTTTGCCGCGCTCCAGTCCGTTCTCGGCCAGCAGCTTGAGCACGCGCCTGCCCTCTTCGACCGTGCGGATGAAAGGCACCATGATCTCGACGTTGGTCAGCCCCATGTCATCGCGGACTTTCTTCATCGCGCGGCACTCGAGCTCGAAACAGTCCTTGAAGGCCGGCGACACGTAGCGCGAGGCCCCGCGGAAACCAAGCATCGGGTTTTCCTCGTGTGGCTCGTAACGCGAGCCGCCGGTGAGGCTCGAATACTCGTTGGACTTGAAGTCGGACAGGCGCACGATCACCGGCTTCGGCCAGAAGGCCGCGCCCAGCGTGGCGACGCCCTCTGCCAGCTTGTCGACATAAAAACTTACCGGATCGGCGTAACCGGCGCTGTGCTCCTCCACCGCCAGTTTGAGGTCCGCGCTGAGATCGGGATAGGCCAGCACCGCCTTGGGATGCACGCCGATCATGCGCGCGATGATGAATTCCAGCCGCGCCAGGCCGACACCCTCGTTGGGCAGGCGCTGGAACTCGAAGGCCAGCTCCGGATTGCCGACGTTCATCGTGATCTTGACCGGGCATTTCGGCATGCTCGACAGCGACAGGTCGATGACTTCGGTCTGCAATTCACCGCGATAAACGAAACCGGTGTCGCCCTCGGCACAGGATACGGTGACCGGCTTGCCGTCCTTCAGCACCTGGGTGGCGTCGCCGCAGCCGACCACCGCCGGAATGCCGAGCTCGCGCGCGATGATCGCCGCATGACAGGTGCGGCCGCCGCGGTTGGTGACGATGGCCGCTGCCCGTTTCATCACCGGCTCCCAGTCCGGATCGGTCATGTCGGTCACCAGCACGTCGCCGGGCTTGACACGGTCCATCTCCGCGGCGCTCTTGATCAGCCGCACCGGCCCGCTGCCGATGCGCTGGCCGATGGCGCGGCCGGTGGCCAGTACTTCCGAGCGCTCCTTCAGCCGGTAGCGGCGCAGGGTATCGACCTTTTCACTGGCCTTCACGGTCTCGGGCCGCGCCTGCAGGATGTAGAGCTTGCCGTCATTGCCGTCCTTGCCCCATTCGATGTCCATCGGACGCTGGTAATGCGCCTCGATGATCATCGCGTAGCGGGCCAGTTCGGCGACCTCGGCATCGGTTATCGAGAACTTCCTCCGCTCAGCCTCGGGCACCTCGATGGTCTGCACCGATTTGCCGGCCGCGCGATTGTCGGTGAACACCATGCGCAACGCCTTGGAACCGAGGCCGCGGCGCAGGATGGCATGCCTCCCCTCCTTCAGCCCGCGCTTGTAGACGTAGAACTCGTCCGGGTTCACCTGTCCCTGCACCACCGTTTCCCCCAGTCCGTAGGCGGAGGTGATGAACACCACCTGGTCGAAACCGGATTCCGTGTCGAGCGTGAACATCACGCCGCTGGAGCCCTTGTCGCTGCGGACCATGCGCTGCACCGCTGCCGACAGCGCCACTTCGTCATGGGTGAACCCCTTGTGCACCCGGTAGGAGATCGCGCGGTCGTTGTAGAGGGAGGCAAATACGTGGCGGATCGCCTCGAGCAGGTTGTCGAGGCCGTGCACGTTGAGATAGGTTTCCTGCTGGCCGGCAAAAGAGGCGTCCGGCAGGTCTTCGGCAGTGGCCGAGGAGCGGACCGCAAACGACACGGCGGCGCCCGAATCAGCCACCAACCGCGTATAGGCCGCCTCGATCGCCTTGCGGAAGTCGGCACTGAATTCCTGGGCGAGAATCCAGCCGCGGATTTCGCCGCCCGCCGCCG
>JAEYXO010000142.1 GCA_023431245.1 Pseudomonadota bacterium
GTGCCTGAATCTGCATGCGGATCGTGTCGATCTTTCGCATGTACTGGTCGACGGCAAACTGCGCCCTGAAATACTGCTCTGCGAATCATTCCGCAAGGAAGGCAGCGACGTCGACACATTGCGGCGCTTGCGCAAGGAATTGAATCTCGACCGTTACCAGTGCACTACGCTGCTGAAGTCGAGCGAATACCAGTTGCTCACCGTGGATGCGCCGAACGTGCCGGCTGCTGAGGCCAAAAACGCCGTGCGCTGGTCGATCAAGGACATGATCGACTATCCGGTCGAGACCGCGGTGGTGGACGCGGTGCGTGTGCCGGGAGGTGACAACGCCGGCCGCGCGGCACAGATGCTGGCGGTTGCGGCGCGCAACGAAGTGATCGCCGCCGCGGTAAAACCGTTCAACGATGCCGACATCGACCTTGAGGTGATCGATGTGCCGGAGCTCGCCCAGCGCAACATGGCCACCCTGTTCGAGCAGGAGGGCCGCGGACTGGCGATGCTCTGTTTCGACGACGACGGCGCCCTGCTGACCTTCACCAGCGGCGGCGAGCTGTACCAGGCGCGCCGCATCGACGTGACGCTGCGCGATTTCGTGCCGGGCGCCGACGAAACCGAACGTTACGACCGCATCGCGCTGGAACTGCAGCGCTCGCTGGATCATTTTGACCGCCAGTTCCGCAGCGTGTCGGTGTCGCGACTGGTGATTTCACAGGTACCGGACGGCGATCGCCTGGCCGAATACCTGGGCTCGAACCTGACCGTGCCGGTGAGCCTGGTCGACCTCGAGCAGGCGATGGATTTTCCGGGGGTGCCGGAACTGCGTGACCCGCTGCGCCAGTCGCAGTGCCTGCAGATGATCGGCGCCGCCTTGCGCGAAGGGGCGGCCATCTGATGCGCCAGTACGTCAACCTGCTGGGGCCGGCATTCCGCAAGCAGCGGCAGCTGCTGACACTGGGCCGCACGCTCGTGTTGCTTGCCTTTGCCGCGGCGGTGATGGCCGCGCTGCAGTTTCACGATGCCTATCGGCTGGCCGGCCTGCGCGAGGAGCTCGCTTCCGCTCGGACACTGCTCAAGGCACAGACGGCCTATACCACGCGCCTGAAGGGCGAGGGTGCGGCGAAACCGGGCAACACCGGGCTCGATGCCGAAGTGCAGCGCCTGGAAATGGAACTGAAGGCGGCCCGCGACAGCATGGCCGTTCTTGAAGGCGGCGGCCTCGGCAACCGCAGCGGTTTTGCCGGTTACTTCCAGGCCTTCTCGCGGCAGGTGCTCGACGGGCTGTGGCTGACCGGCTTCACCGTGGGCGGCGCCGGAGAGGTGGCTATACAGGGGCGGGTGATGACGCCTGACCTGGTGCCGGCCTACATCCAGAAGCTCAACAAGGAGCCGGTGCTGCAAGGGCGCGAGTTCTCGGCGCTGGAGATGCGCAGGCCCCAGGCCGCGCCGGCAAAGGATGCCGGCAGCCCGGTGGAGGTGCCGCCTTATATCGAGTTCGTGCTGGCCACGGTGAATGTTGCGGAGAAAAACGAGACGGCCGGGGTGAAGAAATGATGTCCCGGCTCCGCGAGCGCTGGAACCAGTGGAGCGATCTGTTCAACGCGCGGTCGCTGCGCGAGCGTGCCCTGATGGCGGGTCTCGGCGTGGCCGCCGTGGTGCTGCTGTTCGATACGCTGTCGCTGTCGCCGATGGCTGCCCAGCACAAGCGCCTGTCGGGGCAGCTGACCGAGGCGCGGGCGCACATACGTGCCGGGGAAATGGCGCTGGCCGCCAATCGCGGCCAGGAAGACCCGGATGAAGTGAAGCGGCGCTATCGCGACGAACTGCGCAAGCAGATCACGGAGATCGACGGGCGGCTGCAGGGATTGCAGAAGCAGCTGGTGCCGCCGGACCAGGTGTCGAGGCTGCTGGAAGGCGTCCTGGGCAGGGAGCGCGGACTCGCGCTGGTCAGCCTGCACAAGCTGCCGGTTCAGCGTTACCAGACCAACGGCGCCAAGGCGGCCGATCCCAAGGCCCAGGCCGCGGACAGCGGGCGCGGCATCTACCAGCACAGCTTCGAAATCCAGATCGAAGGTTCCTATGCCGAGCTGCATGCCTATCTGAAGCGGCTGGAAGGCCTGCAGTGGCAGTTGTTCTGGGGCAAGGCCGAGCTGGACGCGAGCGCCCATCCGCGGTTGCGCCTGACCCTGACATTGCATACTCTCAGCCTGGACAAGGCGTGGCTGGTGGTATGAATCCGTCGATCAAACAGGGCATCGCGCTGGCGGGAATGCTGATCACGGCGGCTGCGACGGCAACGGCCCAGGGACTTGCCGATCCGACACGGCCGCCGGCGGCGCTGGCGGTGCCGGGAAGCGCCGCGGCGGCCAGCGGCGGTCCGGTGCTGCAGTCGGTGATGATGTCACCGGGGCGCAAGGTGGCGATGATCAGCGGGCAAATGGTGGCACTGGGAGGGCGCTACGGATCGGCGCGCCTGGTGCGGCTGACGGACAGCGAGGCCGAACTGAGGGACGGTGCGGAAACCATCGTGCTGAGCCTTTATCCGCAGGTTGAGAAACGGCCCGCCGGCAAAACGCAGCGTGGTGATACGGGCACCGGAAAAACGAAAAAATGACAATGAACAGGCGGAATGACATGCAACGCTGGGTGGCCTTCGCGATGATGGTGTTTGTTGCGGGTTGTGCGGACATGCCGCAACGCCCGAATGTGGCCCAGGAAACGATCTACAAGGAACTGGAGCAGGCAGCCAGCGAGCGCAAGCCGGTGACTCCGGAGGCGGTCAGCCAGGCCCTGCTGCCGCCGCTGGTGCTGGAGATGCCGCGCGCCGATGTGCAGAAGCCCGAAACCCGCTTCGATCTCTCGGTCAACAACGCGCCGGCCGGCCAGGTGTTCATGGCCATCGTCTCCGGCACCCGCTACAGCATGGTGCTGCACCCCGACGTCAAGGGCGAAATTTCGGTGCACCTGAAGGACGTCACGGTGACCGAGGCGCTGGACACGCTGCGCGACCTCTACGGTTTCGACTACAACGTCCAGGGCAACCGCATCGTCGTGCTGCCGGCCACGCTGCAGACGCGCATTTTCCAGGTCAACTACCTGCAGGCGCAGCGTCGCGGGCAGACCCAGACCCGGGTCAGTTCGGGCTCGATCACCGATGCGCCGTCCAGCCCCGGCACGCCGTCGGCGGGCAGCGTCCCGGTGCCGACCACCGGTCCGGCCGGCGCCGGCAACACGCGTGCGGCCGAAAGCACGCGGGTGACCACGACTTCCGATTCGGATTTCTGGGGCGACATCCAGAAATCGCTGAATGCCATCCTCGGCGGCGGTGCCGGGCGCAGCGTGGTGGTCAACGCGCAGTCGGGCGTGGTCGTGGTGCGCGCGATGCCGACCGAGCTGCGCGGGGTGGAGAATTTCCTCAAGTCGATGCAGCTGATCGTCGAACGGCAGGTGGTGCTGGAGGCGAAGATCATCGAGGTCTCGCTGCGCGACGGTTACCAGGCGGGCATCAACTGGGCGGGGTTCCGCGACGGCAGCACCCGTTTCGGCGCGGGCGTGCTGGCACCGGGCGCGACGCTGAACCGCAGCGGCACGATCAGCGCGCCGACCGCGCGCTCCGGAGACGGCACGGTGCTCGGCAATTCGGCGCTGAGCGGCGGTTCGCTTGCGGGGGTCGCGGGCGCGCTGGCGCTCGGCACCGGCGCCGCCGGCGGCATCTTCGGGCTTGCGCTGCAGACCCAGGACTTTGCCGCGCTGCTGTCCTTCCTTGAAACCCAGGGCGGCGTCAACGTGCTGTCGAGCCCGCGGGTGGCGACCATCAACAACCAGAAGGCCGTGCTCAAGGTCGGCACCGACGATTTCTTCGTGACCAACGTCAGCACGACCTCGAGCACCAGCGGCACCAACACCACGGTGACGCCGACGATCACCGTCGCGCCCTTCTTCTCGGGCATTGCGCTCGACGTGACGCCGCAGATCGACGGCAACAACAACATCATCCTGCACATCCATCCCTCGGTGAGCAGCGTGGTCGAGCGGCGCAAGGTCATCGACCTCGGCAGCCTCGGCTCCTTCACGCTGCCGCTCGCGTCCAGCGACGTCAACGAGACCGACACCATCGTCCGCGTGCAGGACGGCAACATCGTCGCCATCGGCGGCCTGATGCGTCAGCAGTCGGTCAGCGGCCGCAGCCAGGTGCCGGGCGTCGGTGACGCGCCGGGCGTGGGCAACCTGTTCCGGCAGCGCGATTCCAGCAACGTCAAGAGCGAGCTGGTGATCCTGCTGAAGCCGACCATCATCCACAGCGACCGCAACTGGCAGGAAGACCTGATGCAGACGCGGGACCGTATCCGTGCAATGGGCGCAGCGGAGCCGCAACGGTGATAGGCTTGCGCCATGTACGAAGCGCACTTCGGCCTGCGTGAACCGCCGTTCGGCATTACGCCGGACACCAGCTTTGCCTATGCCGGCAACTCGCACCAGGAAGCGCTGAACACCCTGCTCGTCGCCGTGCGCAACGGCGAGGGCTTCATGAAGGTCACCGGGGAGGTCGGCACCGGAAAGACTCTGCTCTGCCGCCGTTTCCTGCGGGCGCTGGACCCCGCGCGTTTCGTGTCCGCCTACGTGCCCAACCCCTATCTCGAGCCGCAGACCCTGGTGTTCGCGCTGGCCGAGGAGCTGGGCGTGGCACTCGACCGCGGGGCCGACCAGCACCATCTGCTGCGCGAGTTCAACCATGCGCTGCTTGATTTTGCGCGCGCCGGCAAGACCGTGGTGGCCTGCATGGACGAGGTGCAGGCCATGCCGCAGGAGACGCTGGAATCGCTGCGCCTGCTGACCAACCTCGAGACCGAGAAACGCAAGCTGCTGCAGGTCGTGCTGTTCGGCCAGCCCGAACTGGACGAGCGCCTGGCACAGGAATCGATACGGCAGCTGCG
>JAEYXO010000174.1 GCA_023431245.1 Pseudomonadota bacterium
CCTACTGCCACCCCTGGCTGATGCCGGATTTCTGGCAGTTCCCCAACGCCTCGATGGGTCTGGGCCCCGTCAATGCGATCTACCAGGCGCGCTTCATGCGTTATCTCGAGCACCGCGGCATCCAGAAAACCGCGGGGCGCAAGGTCTGGGCCTTCGTCGGCGACGGCGAGATGGACGAGCCGGAATCGCTGGCCGGCCTGTCGCTGGCCGCACGTGAAGGCCTCGACAACCTGATCTTCGTCGTCAACTGCAACCTGCAGCGACTCGACGGCCCGGTACGCGGCAACGGCTCGCTGATCCAGGAACTCGAGGGCCTGTTCTCGGGCGCAGGCTGGCATGTGATCAAGCTGCTGTGGGGTTCCGAATGGGATCCGCTGTTCGCGCGTGATGCCGACAACGTGATCCTGAAGCGCCTGCACGAGACGGTGGACGGCGAGTTCCAGAAATACGCCGCCACCGACGGCCGTTTCAACCGCGAGCATTTTTTCAACAAGGACCCGGAGCTGCAGGCGCTGGTGTCACACCTGTCGGACGAGGACATCGACCGCCTGCGCCGCGGCGGCCACGACCCGGTGAAGATTCACGCCGCCTACCACTCGGCGCTGAACCATCGCGGCCGGCCGACGGTGATCCTCGCCCAGACCAAGAAGGGTTACGGCATGGGCCACTGGGGCCAGGGCAAGATGGGTGCGCACCAGCAGAAGAAGCTGGAGGACGACGCCCTGCTCGCCTTCCGCGACCGTTTCGCGCTGCCGATCCCCGACGCCGATGTCAGGGCGCTGAAGTTCTGGAAACCCGCCGATGACAGTCCGGAAATGCGTTACCTGCACGCCCGTCGTGCCGCACTCGGCGGCTACCTGCCGGCGCGCGTCACCACGGCGCCGAAAATCGCGCCACCGGCGCTCGACACCTATGGCCGCATCACCGAGGGCTCGGGCACGCGCGAGGAATCGACGACGATGGGTTTTGTGAAAATGCTGGCGCAGATGCTGAAGGACCCGGCGATCGGCAAACACATCGTACCCATCGTCGCCGACGAGGCGCGCACCTTCGGCATGCAGTCGCTGTTCCGCCAGGTCGCGATCTACTCACCCTTCGGCCAGTTGTATGAACCGGAGGACCGCGACGAGCTGCTCTATTACAAGGAAGCGCAGGACGGGCAGATCCTCGAGGAAGGCATCAACGAGGCCGGCGCGATGTCGTCCTGGATCGCCGCCGCAACCAGCTACAGCGTGCACGGCACGCCGATGCTGCCCTTCTATATTTTCTATTCGATGTTCGGCTTCCAGCGCGTCGGCGACCTGATCTGGCAGGCGGGCGACTGCCGGTCACGGGGTTTCCTGATTGGCGCCACCGCCGGCCGTACGACGCTCTCCGGCGAGGGCCTGCAGCACCAGGACGGCTCCTCGCAGCTGGTCGCCTCGACGGTGCCCAACTGCCGCGCCTGGGATCCGGCCTACGGCTACGAACTCGCGACGATCATCGAGGACGGCACCCGGCGCGTGCTCGAGGCGCAGGAGGACCTGCTCTATTACATCACCGTGATGAACGAAAACTACGCGCAGCCGGCGATGCCGGAGGGCGCGCGCGACGGCATCCTGAAAGGCATGTACCTGTTGCAGTGGAAACCGGACGCCGCGGTGCAGCTGCTCGGCAGCGGCACGATACTGCGGGAAGCCATCGCCGCCGCGGAACTGCTGCAGCAGGACTTCGGCATCGCCGCCAATGTCTGGAGCGTCACCAGCTGGAGCGAGCTGCGCCGCGACGGCATGGCCTGCGCCCGCCACAACCGGCTCGACCCCGCGGCTGCGCCACGTGTCCCGCATGTCGAAGCCGCGCTGGCACCGCATGCCGGGCCGGTGATCGCCGCCTCCGACCATGTCAGCGCGGTGCCCGACCTGATCCGGACCTGGGTACCACGGCGTTATGTCGCGCTCGGCACCGACGGTTACGGCCGCAGCGACAGCCGCGAGAACCTGCGCCGCTTCTTCGAGATGGATCGCCACCACATCGCGGTGGCCGCACTGGCCGCGCTGGCCGATGACGGCGGCATCAGCCGGAACACGGTCGCGGACGCCCTGCGGCGTTACGGCATTGCGATGGCGGCCACGGCGCCCTGGGACGCCTGAGGCTGGTGCTCAGGCCCGGCGCCGGCGCGGCGCGGGACTGGCGGAGGTGTTCTTGCGGTGCGCCCGCGGTTTGGGCAGGGGGCGTTTCGCCGGCCGGCCCGCGGCCGCGGATTTCGCGGTCTTCGCCGGTGCGCCGCGAATGCCGTCGATGAACACCCTGATGATGTCCGCCGCACCGGTTTTCGCCGGGCGGTGCTCGGGATCCATCACCAGCTTGCTGATCATGCCGTTGACCAGCGCATGCAGGCCCACCGCGGTGGCACGCGCATCAAGCGTCTTCGGCAACTGGCCGCAGGCGATGGCGGCAGACAGGCCCTGCTCCAGCCGGTCGAGGCAGCCCGACTGCATTTCGCGGAAGCGCTGCCAGACGGGTTCCATCTCGTCGACGTACTCGCATTTGTTGAACACGATGTGGAAAACCCGCCGCGCTTGGGCATCCCCCGAGGTGCGCTCGAGGATGCCGGCCAGCATCGCATGCACGCTGGCCAGTGGATCGGCCTCCTGTCCCGGGTTGATCTGGCAGGGCGCATCCTCCATCGGCATCGTCACCCGCGCCACCATCTCGCAGAACAGGTCGGCCTTGTCCTTGAAATGCCAGTAAATGGCGCCGCGGGTCACCGACGCCGCTTCGGCGATGTCAGACAGCGAGGTCCGCGACACGCCGCGCGCGCTGAATACCCTTTCTGCCGCATCAAGAATCTGGTTGCGGGTTTCGGTTGCCTCGTCCTTGGTGCGCCTGACCATGTTCCTCCGCCTGCTGCGGGCCGTTGGCGGCCGTTGTCATAAAACTGTACTTTACATACATTCATGCCTGTATGTAAACTGCCGCAGTCATACATGCTGCCGGCATACCCTTCCGGCGGCCCTCAGGGAATCCAAAAACATGAACGCACCGACGCACCGCCTCCGTCCTCTGATCGCCGCGACTGCGGCCTCCCTCCTGCTCGCCGCCTGCGGCCCTTCCGGCGCCCCGAACGGCGGCGGCGGATTTCCACCACCGCCGGTCAGCGTGATGATCACCGAGGCGCGCGATCTGCCGCTGAGTCTGGAGTACACCGCGCAGACCGCCGGTTACCGCGAAACCGAAATCCGCGCCCGCGTCAGCGGCATCCTGCTCAAGCGCAATTTCCGCGAAGGCAGCACCGTCAAGCAGGGCGAATCGCTGTTCAC
>JAEYXO010000215.1 GCA_023431245.1 Pseudomonadota bacterium
GCAGGCGTATCGGTTCCTGCGGCGCGAGGATCAGGAACTGCGCGCCGAGGAAGGATCCGATCAGCACCCACACCGCGAGCGGCCAGTATTTGCCGAGGCTGGCGCCCCAGTTGCCGCCGCGCAGCACGCTGATCAGGTTCACGGTGAAATTCGGCAACAGGTTCAGCACGATCGCCGTTTTGACATCGAACATCAGCACCAGCAGCTGCGTCGAAATTGCCGGAAAGCCGAAACCGAGCGCGCCCTGGGTCAGGCCGGCCAGGAACAGCACGCCGGCTGCGGCCAGCCACAGCGGATCGGAGAGGATCAGTCCTGAAGCCATCGGTGTTTCCGGCTACAGGGTGTGCGAGCGGTCGCCGCGGCGGAAGGCCTGCAGCGGCGCGGGCGGATTTTTGCCGAGCGCGATGACCTTGAACAGCTCGCCCATCTCCGCCGGCGACAGCAGCTTCTGCGCCTGTGCGGCCAGCGGCGCATAACGCGGGACGTCGTTTGCCGGCACCTCGGCCAGCAGCTCGGTGATGCCGCCGTTGACCAGGAACTGCGCCTGGCTGGCATAACCGCAGAGTTCAAGCTGCGGCGCGGCGCGCGCGATGGCGCTGAAATCGACATGCGCCGTGATGTCCTGCAGCCCCGGCCACAGGAAAGGGTCGCCGTGGGCATGGTGGCGGTAATGGCACATCAGCGTGCCGCGGTCGCGCTGCGGATGGAAAAATTCCTGCGCCGGGAAGCCGTAATCGAAAAACAGCAGCAGGCCGCGTTCAAGGCGCTGCCCGAGGTCGGCGATCAGCGCCTGCGCGGCGAGGCCGATTTCCGTTTCGTAAGCCTCGGGCAGCTTCGGTACCGCGGCGGCGAGCGCGGGGAAGGCCGGGCGGCAGTCCCAGGCGTAGCGATTGTTGCGATCAAGGGTCACGCCGAGTTCCTGCGCGCGTCCGTCGACGACGCGGATGCGCTGCACCGGCAGCGCGTCCAGTACCTCGTTGCCGATCACGATGGCGTCCAGCCGTTCCGGCAGCCGGTCCAGCCATTGCAGCCGCGGCAGCTGGGCGGGCACTGCTGCGGCAAGGCGCGCCTGCTGCCGCTCGCGCAGGTCGGCGCTGACCTCGAGGATGCGGTACTGCCGCGGCAGGCGGTCGAGTGCGGCGAGTTCCGTGAACAGGGTCGCTGCCAGCGCGCCGCTGCCGGCGCCGAGTTCGATGATGTCGTCGATGCCCGCACCGAGCAGCGGGGCGATCTGCCGCGCCAGCACGCGGCCGAACAGCGGCGACATTTCGGGCGCGGTGATGAAGTCGCCGGCAGCGCCGAGCTTGTGGCTGCCGGCACTGTAATAACCCAGCCCGGGCGCGTACAGCGCGAGTTCCATGTAGCGCGCGAAACTGATCCAGCCGCCGGCTGCGTCGATGTTTTCGCGGATCAGCGTGTCCAGGCGGGCACTGAGGGCGAGCGCATCGGCGGCGGGCTGCGGCAGCGCGGAATACGGTTGTGCTGAAGTCACCGCGGGATATTACGCTAAAATAAACAATGAATTACGCGAGGCAATCAGGGATGGATCGCAGGCCATGAGCGCTGCATTGGCGGGCAGGACAGTGCTGGTCACCGGCGCGGCGCGGCGTGTCGGCGCTGCGATCTGCCGGCGGCTGCATGCGGCGGGCGCCGCAGTGGTCGTGCATCACCATCGCTCCGCGGCCGATGCGCAGGCCCTGGTGGAGGCCTTGAACGCGGCGCGTGCCGGATCGGCCGCTGCCGTGCGCGCAGACCTGCTGGATGCCGCGGCGCTGCCGCAGCTGATCACCGCTGCGCTGGCCCTGAACGGACGGCTCGATGCGCTGGTCAACAATGCCTCCAGTTTTTATGCCACGCCGGTCGGGGGTATTGACGAACAGGCCTGGAACGACCTGCTGGGAACCAACCTGAAGGCGCCGCTGTTCCTGTCGCAGGCGGCGGCGCCCGCACTGCGCGCGACCGGCGGCTGCATTGTCAACATCATCGACATTCACGCCGAATTGCCGATGAAGGAGCATGCGGTGTACACCGCCGCCAAGGGCGGCCTGCTGGCCCTGACGCGATCGCTGGCGCGCGAACTCGGCCCGGAGATCCGGGTCAACGGGGTGTCGCCCGGCACGATCCTCTGGCCGGAGGGTCCGGCATGGCAGAATGACGAGGAGCGCCGGCGTATCCTCGGGCGCAGCGTGCTGAAACGCGCGGGCGATCCCGATGACATCGCGGGCGCCGTTGAATACATGATCACCGCGCCCTTTGTCACCGGCCAGATCCTGGCCGTCGACGGCGGCCGCAGCATCGTCGCATGACATCATGAACGCCGCACTGGAAGGGCCTGCCGCGGGCGGGCCGGAACGGATCACCATGGATACCCAGGTCATACACATCACGCCGCGCAGCAATCGCGAGCGCCGCGACCATTACGAGTCGAACAAGCTGGTCAAGCGCCTGCGCCGCCAGGCCGGCCAGGCGATCGCCGATTACGACATGATCCGCGGGGGCGACAAGGTCATGGCCTGCCTCTCCGGCGGCAAGGACAGCTATGCGCTGCTCGACATCCTGCTCCACCTGCGCAGCCGCGCGCCGGTGGCCTTTGACATCGTCGCCGTCAACCTGGACCAGAAGCAGCCGGGATTCCCGGAGCACGTGCTGCCGGAGTACCTGACCCGGCTGGGCGTGCCTTTCCACATCGAGAACCAGGACACCTACAGCATCGTCAAGCGCGTGATCCCGGAAGGCAAGACCATGTGCTCGCTGTGCTCGCGGCTGCGCCGCGGCGTGCTGTACCGCGTCGCCGGCGAACTCGGCGCGACCAAGATCGCGCTCGGACACCACCGCGATGACATCCTCGAAACCTTCCTGCTGAACCTGTTCTACGGCGGCAAGCTGAAATCGATGCCGCCGAAGCTGGTGTCGGACGACGGCCGCAATGTGGTGATCCGGCCGCTGGCCTACTGCGACGAACGCGATCTCGAAGCCTATGCGCAGCTGCGCCAGTTCCCGATCATCCCCTGCACGCTGTGCGGCTCGCAGGAGAACCTGAAGCGCAAGGAGATGAAGGCCATGCTGCGCGAATGGGAGAAGCGCCATCCGGGGCGTGTCGAGACGCTGCTGACCAGCCTGCAGAATGTCAGGCCGTCACACCTGCTGGATCGGGAATTGTTTGATTTTGCCGCCGTGCGGGCGACCGGTTCTCCGGTGCCCGACGGGGATACCGCATTCGATGCCGAATAGGCGGTGGCGCGCAGCGCCGCCGCCTGCCGCGGTGAAATGCCTCAGAAATCCGGCTTGATGTTGTACTGCTTGACCGCCTTGCCCCAGCGTGCGATTTCGGCGCGCATGAACTTGTCGAACTGCGCGGGCGTCGTCGGCACCGGATCGTAGCCGCGGGTGCGCAGCTGGTTGCCGGTTTCACCCTTCAGCACCGTGGTGACGGCCTTGTTCAGGGTGTTCACGGCCTCACGCGGCATCTTGATCGGCCCCATCAGGCCGTACCAGCCCGAGATCTCGAAGCCCTTGTAGCCCGACTCGCCCAGCGTGGGTATGTCGGGCAGCTGGGCCGCGCGCTTGGCGGTGGTCACCGCGAGGCCGCGCAGCTTGCCGGCCTTGATCTGGGGGATGGCCGCGCCGGGACCCGAGAACAGCGTCTGCACCTCGCCGCCGACTGCGGCGGCCACCGAGGGGCCCGAGCCGCGATAGGGGATGTGGACGAGCTTGATGCCGGCCGTCTGGAAAAAGGCCTCCTGCGCGATATGCGCAGTCACGTTGCCCGAACCGAAGTTCATCGCACCGGGCTTGCTCTGCGCGAGCTTGACGAATTCCTGCAGCGTCTTGGCTTGGATGCTGGGATGGACGGTCATGATGTAGGGCTGCTCGATCAGCTGGCTGATGCCGGCGAAATCGCGGGCAATGTCAAAGCTGAGATTGCTCATCAGCGCCGGCGCCACGGCGGTTGCGCCGATTTCGGCGATGACGACCGTGTAGCCGTCCGGATTCGCGGTCGCGGCGATGGCCGTGCCGAGACTGCCCTGGGCGCCGCCGCGGCTGTCGATCAGCACCTGCTGCCCCAGTTCCGCAATAAGCCCCGGCTGGATCATCCGGGATACCAGATCAGTGCCGCCGCCCGGGGGGAAGGGCACGATCAGGCGGATCGGCTTGTTGGGATAGGGTTGAGCGGCGACGGTCAGCGGTGCGGTGGTCAGGGCTGCAATGGCGGCAGCGACAAACGGAAGGGCTCGTGACATTTTTTGTTCTCCTCGAATGATTCGGCTTGCGACCGCAACATTAGCACGAGTTCATGAAGAATTTATTGGCAGTTCACATAAAAAGCGGATTAAAAAGTCTTTTAAAAACAGATAGATACAAAATAAACTGTCGATGGGATCAGCTTGTCAAATTTATTTTGCCATGATAAATTTCGCCTGTCTTAGATACCGTCCCCCGTGTCCGCCGCCATGAACTGTGCAGAACGCCTCGTCGATATTTTCGGTTCCCAGGCCGAGGTGGCACGCCGTTTCCGTCTTGACCGCGCCGTCGTCAACCACTGGGTCAAGTCGGGTTATGTACCCGCGCGCTGGGCAATGGAAGTCGAGCAGGTCACCGGCGGGCAGGTCGCCGCCGTCGATGTGCTCAACGAGGCCACCTCGCGCAAGCCGCTGAAACTCAAATCACGGCCGGACGGAGAGAATTTTTTCGCCAACGCCATCCCAGGGAGTGAATTCACCATGGACAAGTACGCGCCGAGCAAGCGCATCAACTCGTTTCACCCGCCGCAACGCACCTTGATGGGCCCGGGGCCGACGGAAATCCATCCGCGCGTGCTGACCACGATGAGCCAGCCGGCGATCGGTTACCTCGATCCCGTGTTCGTCGAGATGATGGAAGAACTGAAGGCGCTGCTGCGCTACACCTACCAGACCAAGAACCCGCTGACCTTCCCGATCTCCGGGCCGGGCTCGGTGGGCATGGAGTACTGCTTCGTCAACATGGTGTCCCCCGGAGACAAGGTCATTGTCTGCCGCAACGGCGTGTTCGGCGGCCGCATGATCGAGAACGTCGAGCGCTGCGGCGGCACGCCGATCGTGGTCGAGGACAAATGGGGCGAGCCGGTCGATCCCCAGAAGCTGGAAGATGCGCTGAAGAAGAATCCCGATGTGCGCATCGTGGCCTTCGTGCACGCCGAAACCTCCACCGGCGTGCTGTCGGATGCCAAGACCCTGGTCGAGATCGCGCACAAGTACAACGCGCTGACCATCGTCGACACCGTGACCTCGCTCGGCGGCTCGCCGGTGCTGGTCGACGAGTGGAAAATCGACGCCGCCTATTCCGCCAGCCAGAAATGCCTGTCGTGCACGCCGGGCCTGTCGCCGGTGACCTTCTCCGAGCGCGTGGTCGAGCACGTCAAGGCGCGCAAGGACAAGATCCACTCCTGGTTCATGGACATGAACCTGCTGCTCGGCTACTGGGGCGAGACCACCCGCACCTACCACCATACCGCGCCGACCAATTCGCTGTTCGCGCTGCACGAAGCGCTGCTGCTGATCCGCGAGGAAGGCCTGGAGAACGCCTGGGCGCGCGTGCATCGCCACCACACCGCGCTGAAGGCGGGCCTTGAAGCCATGGGCCTGCAGTTCCTGGTCAAGGAGCCGTACCAGATTCCGCAGATGAACGCGGCGCTGTGCCCGGAGGGTGTCAACGAAGCCGAAGTGCGCAAGACCCTGCTCTCCGAGTTCGGCCTCGAGATCGGCGCCGGCCTCGGACCCCTCGCCGGCAAGATCTGGCGTTTCGGCCTGATGGGCTACTCCTGCCGTCCGGACAACGTCATGCTGTGCCTGTCGGCGCTCGGTTCGGTGCTCGAGGACATGGGGCATTCGGTCCATGTCGGGGATGCGGAAGCGGCGGCGCACGCGGCCTATGCCTCCATGCATGCCACCGCGGCGCAGGCGAAGAAGCGCAAGGCGCCGGCCAAGGCCGCCTGAGCGGTTTTCACCGGCAGCAAAAAGGCCGCCCGCGGGCGGCCATTTTGTTTCGGCCGGGCGCCGCTCAGATCAGCATCGCCGCCAGTCCCAGCAGCAGTCCCATGCTGACCACGTCGGTGGCGGTGGTCAGGAAAATGCTCGACGCCGTGGCCGGATCGAAACCGAAGCGTTTCAGCGTCAGCGGCACCATCGCGCCGGAGATGCCGCTGGCGACGCAGCTGCCGACCAGCGCGACCCAGACCACGAGGCTCAGCATCAGCGCGTCCGGGTTGTGCTGGTAGGTGGCGACGATAAACATGCCCAGCGCCGCCACCAGCCCGGTGAAAGCGCCGTTCAGCGCACCGAGCGAGGCCTCCTTGATGACCAGTGTGCGTTCCATGCCGGCCTTCAGTTCGCCCAGCGTCATGCCGCGCAGCGTCACCGCCAGCGCCTGGCACCCGGTGTTGCCGGACTGTCCCGCGAGGATCGGCAGGAACAGGGCCAGGATCACCAGCCGGTCGACGGTGTCCTGGAAGACGGCCACCACCGCGCCGGCGATGAAGGCGGTCGCGAGGTTGATCTGCAGCCAGGGATGGCGGAACTTGAAGCTGCTTTTCAGCGGCGTCGCCAGCCGTTCTTCCTTCTCGACGCCAACCATGCTGCCGACCTGCGCCGTGATCTCGAAGGCCTGCTCGGCGAACATGGTCTGGCCGCGCACCAGGCCGAGCAGCCGGCCCTCGGCGTCGCAGACCGGATAGACCGGGTAATGGCGGTCGAGCACCAGCTTCATCGCGTCGGTCAGCGGCAGTTCCGGGTTGAGGCAAAAGGCGTTGCGCAGCATGATCGAGTCGAGCTGCGCGTCATCGGCGGCGAACAGCAGGTCGCGCATGGTGACGATACCGAGCAACCGGCCGCCATCGTCGACGATATAGCCGTAGGTGATGAAGGCGGTGCGAACCAGCGAACGCAGCTGTTCGACGGTGTCGCGCACCGTCATCTGCGGCCGGAACACCGCGCGCACCGGCTCCATCATCCGGCCGATGCTCCCCTGCGCGAACTGCTGGTTGATTCGCCACTGGGCGACGGTCTGTTCCGGCGCGGCATGCACGATGCCGTCAACGAGACCGCCGGGCAGTTCGGCGAGGATGTCCTGGGTCAGTGCCGGCGGCAGCTCCTGCAGGACTTCGGCGGTCAGTGATGCCGGATATTCGGCGAGCAGCTTTGCCGCCTCACCGGGCGACCTGGCCTTGGCGGCCAGCACCAGTTGTCTGCGATCCGTTTCCTGCGGATTCTGTTGTTCCTGCGTCATCGTCCTCTCCCTCGATGTGGCGGGCAGCTACCGGGAGTATAACGCCGGACGGTGCCGGGCGGCGGCCTTTGCTGCGAGCAACTGCCGGGACGCCGCCGCGGCGCGATGACGTCTACAAGCCGAGCCGCTGCCAGATGGTCGTGGTCAGGCCCGCCTGGTTCATGGTGTAGAAATGCAGGCCGGGTGCGCCGGCCGCGAGCAGGTCGTCGCAGAGCCGCGTTACGACGTCGAGGCCGAAGGCGCGGATCGAGGCGCTGTCATCGCCGAATCCCTCGAGCTTGCGGCGCATCCAGCGCGGGATTTCGGCGCCGCAGGCATCCGAGAACCGCGCCAGCTGCGAGAACTTGCCGATCGGCATGATGCCGGGGACGATCGGCAGCTTGAGGCCCATCGCCTCGCACTCGTCGACGAAATGGAAATAACAGTCGGCGTTGTAGAAATACTGGGTGATTGCCGAGTCGGCGCCGGCCTCGACCTTGCGTTTGAAATTGAGCAGGTCGTCCTGCGCGCTTTTCGCCTGCGGGTGGTATTCGGGATAGGCGGCGACCTCAATGTGGAAATGATCGCCGAACTCGCTGCGGATGAAGGCCACCAGTTCGTTGGCGTAATGGAATTCGCCGGCGAAGGCGGTGCCCGAGGGGAGATCGCCGCGCAGCGCCACCAGGTGGCGGATGCCGTTCTCGCGGTAGCCGCGCAGGATGTCGCGGATGTCCTCCCGCGAGGAGCCGATGCAGGAAATGTGCGGTGCGGCGGCATGACCGGCGGCGCGCAGGTCGAGCACCGCGCGCAGTGTGCGCTCGCGCGTCGAGCCGCCGGCACCGTAGGTCACCGAGAAGAACTTCGGCTTCAGCTGCGCCAGCTGTTTTGCCGTCTGGCCGAGTTTTTCCAGCCCTTCCGGCGTGTTCGGCGGGAAAAATTCGAAACTGAATGTGCGCGGGTGTTTTTTCTGGGAATTCATGGGCATGGGCTTGTTCTGTTTGCCTGGCTGGGTCCGTTCAGTGGTTCGGGTCGTCGAGATTCCCGAGACATTCACGGGCCGCTGTTCCAAGGCGCTTGTCGAAAGTGGCGAGTGGTGACCTGAGGTGCACTGCAAGCCACAGATAAGAGGCATCGTAGGCCGAAAGATCGTACTGCGTTGCAATCGAGAACACGCCGTCGGCGGGAGCCGGCAGGCGCGCAAGTTCCAGTTCTGCGAACAGCGTCAGCGATTGCGCCGCAGAGTCGGCA
>JAEYXO010000238.1 GCA_023431245.1 Pseudomonadota bacterium
AGCTGCGCGAAGGTTTTGATTGCCTGGCGCAGGCCGTGGACCGGCTGCGCACGCATACCAGCGGCGGCATGCTGACCGTCAGCGCGGCGCCGTCATTCGCCGCGCGCTGGCTGATGCCGCGGCTGCACCGCTTCATTGCCGCCCACCACGAGATCGACGTGCGCGTGTCGGCGCGGATGCGTCGCGTGAGCATCGACGGCAAGGCCGACGTGGCCGAGCGCGCCACCATCGAGACCTGGCTCGACGATTCCGATGTGGCAATCCTCTACGGTCATGGCCACTATCCCGACCTCGACGTGCACAAGCTGCTGCCGCTGACGGTGACGCCGATCTGCAGCCCGCAGGCGCTGACCGGGGAGCATCCGCTGCGCACGCCCGAGGACCTGAAGCACTACATGCTGCTCCATGACGACACCGGAGAGATGTATGACGGCGAATCGTTCTGGGATGTCTGGCTGAAGGCGGCGAACGTCAAAGGCGTGGATGCCAAGCGCGGCGCGCGGTTCAGCCACGCGGTGCTCGCTTTCGAGGCGGCGATGGATGCGGTGGGCGTAGTGGCATCGATGCCGGCGCTGGCCGCCGAGGATCTTGCTGCAGGCCGGCTGGTGACACCCTTTGAGTTGCGGGTGCCGCTGCAGTCAGCCTATTACCTGGTTTGTGAGCCGCACGCGAAAACACGGCCCACGGTGGCGGCCTTCCGCGACTGGTTGATTGCGGAAGCGGCCAAGGATGCCGGGATTACCGCTCCGGCGCCCGCTGCCGCGGGTTAGACCGGTTTTGTCGCAGGGTCGCGGTCGATCTGGCGGTCGTCGATCGGCAGGTTGAGCAGGGTGGCGACGATGCCCATGCCGATGGTCAACACCCACATCACCATGTACGACCCCGTGGCGTCGAACACGTAGCCGCCGATCCAAACGCCGGCGAAACTCCCCACCTGGTGGAAGAAGAACGCGATGCCGGTCAGCGTCGACAGGTATTTGACGCCGAAGACATGCGCGATCAGGCCGCCGGTCAGCGGCACCGTGCCCAGCCACAGGAAGCCGATGGCGGCAGAAAACAGGTAGACCGTCAGCGGCGTCACCGGCAGCAGGATGAATATGGTGATGACGATCGAGCGCGTGAAATAGAGCAGCGACAGCAGGTATTTCTTGGTGTGGCGTCCGCCGAGCCAGCCCCAGGCATAGCTGCCGATCATGTTGAAGAAGCCGATCAGCGCGAGGCCCGCCATGCCGGTCTCCGGTGTCATTTTCTGGTCGACGAGGTAGGCCGGGAAATGCACGGCGATGAACAGCAGCTGGAAGCCGCAGACCGTGTACGCGGTGCACAGCAGCAGGAAGCCGCGGTGGGCGAAGGCCTCGCGCAACGCTTCGCCGGCCGATTGCTTGAACAGGCTCGCGGCCTGCGCGCCTTTGTCCTCGACCAGCGCCGAGGATAGCGGGATGATCACCAGCACGGTCAGCGCGAGTATGACCAGGGCCTGGTGCCAGCCGACCTGGTTGATCAGCCACTGGCCGTAGGGCAGCATCGCGAACTGTCCGAAGGAGCCGGCGGCGCCGGCGATGCCCAGCGCGACGCTGCGTTTCTCCGGCGGGAAGGCGCGGCCGATGACGCCGAACACGATCGAGAATCCGCTGCAGCCCAGCGAAGCGCCGATCAGCAGGCCAGCGCTCAGCGTGAGTTCCAGCCCTGTGCTCGACACCGACATCAGGTAGAGGCCCAGCGCGTAGAGCAGGGCGCCGCCGACGAGCACGCGCGCGGTGCCGAACTTGTCGGCGATCAATCCGGTGATCGGCTGCGAGATACCGTAGAGCAGGTTCTGGATCGCGATCGCGAAAGCGAAGGTCTCGCGGCCGATGCCGAGGTCGGCGGTCATCGGCTGCAGGTAGAGGCCGAAATTGTGCCTCACGCCGAGGGCGACGGTGAGGATCATGCCGCCGCAGAACAGCACCATCGCGGGCGTGCGCCAGTTGGGTTTGTGCATTGCGGTCCGGCCGGGGGAAAGCCCGGATTCTATCGGAATGGCGCCGGCTCCAACCGAGGGGCGTGTGTTTTCCGGTAGAATTCCGCATTGCGAATCAGGGTGTAGCGCAGCCCGGTAGCGCGCCTGCCTTGGGCGCAGGAGGTCGTGGGTTCGAATCCCACCTCCCTGACCAGCAAACCCGCCTTTCCTTTCTTTTTCGTCGGAATCGGTCCCATGCTGTTTGCACTGCTCGCCGGGGCGATACTCGGCTTCATGCCGCTGCCCACACCTGCCGCCTTTCTCGTGCTGCTTGTCCTGCTGTCGCTGAAGGGGCTGCTCGATGTGCGGTACGAAAAAATGCCGCTGTTCAATTCAACGTCGCCCTTCCTGCTGTACTGCCACAACCTGGCCGAGCGCGGCGAGGACACCGGTTATGCCTGGATCAGCTATGTTCTGCAGCTGATCGTGTTCGGCATGATTTTCGGCGGCGGGCTGCTCGCCTTCGCGCGTTACCTGCGCGCCTGAGCCCCGGACTCAGGGTTTCAGCGCGAAGGGGCTGAAATTGGTGTCCCGGTCGTAGTGGTCGACCTGTTCCGCGCGCTTCAGGAAGTTGACCACCTTGTAGGTCACCGGCGTCAGCACCACTTCCACGCCGACCTTGGCGACGAACTGCGCCGCCATCACCATGGGCAGTTTGTCGTCGGGGATGATGCCGGCGCCGTAGAAGGCCAGCGGGTAAAACAGTGCAGAATCCACCGCCTCACCGGCGATCGTCGAGCCTATCGTGCGTGTCCACAGCCAGCGGCCCGCGGTCGCGATCTTCATTTTTGCGAGCACGTAGGAATTGACGAATTCGCCGCAGAAGTAGGCGATCATCGAGGCGGCGACGATGCGCGGCGCATTGCCGAAGGCGATCTCGTAAGCGGCCTGGTGGCTCCAGAACGGCGCCGGCGGCAGGGCCACGACCACGGTGGCCATGAATGACGCGAAACCGAGGCCCGCGAATCCCGCCCAGATCACGCGCCGCGCGCGGGCGTAGCCGTAGACTTCGGTGAGGATGTCGCCGAAGACGTATGAAATCGGAAAGAACAGCACGCCGGCGCCGAAGGTGACCGCGCCGAGCAGTGGCAGATCGAGTTGGGCAATCTTCGCCGGGCCGATCAGGTTGGCACAGATCAGCACCGTGACGAAGGCCGCCATCACGAACTCGTAGTAACGGTAGCTGCGCTGGGCGGCCATGATTCTGATCCGGGTTTTTACGTCAGCGGTGCCGCGCAGTGTTTCCGGAAGTCGGGCCGTGCCGAAACCGTCTTGAACCAGCGTTCGTAATGCGGCAGCGCCGGCCTTTCGATCGGCACGTTGAACCAGCGGTGGGCGAGTACCGCGTGCGGAATGTCGGCCATCGTGAATGCCGCGCCGGCGAAATATTCGTTTTTCGCGAGATGCGCGTCAGCCATGGCGAGGTAGCCGGCAAGTTTCTGCCGGTTGTCCTCGACTTCGGCCAGGTTGCGTTTTTCCGGCGGCGTGCGGATCAGGATCCAGAACACCGGCTTCATGTGGTTCCACAGCGTCGTGCTGTACCACTCCATCCAGCGGTCGGCATCCGCCGCCTCGCGCGGATCGGCCGGGCACAGCGTTCCGAGGCCGTGCTTGCGCGCGAGGTAACGCACGATGGCATGGGATTCCCACAGCAGGAAGCCGTCGTCGTTGATCAGCGGCACCAGGCCGTTGGGGTTCATCGCCTTGAATTCCGGCGTGTTGTTGACACCGAATTGCATGCCGGCGTCGATGCGCTCGAAGGGCAGGTCCAGTTCGGCGCAGGTCCACAGCACTTTCTGCACGTTGATGGAGTTCGTGCGTCCCCAGATTTTCAGCATCGCGATTCCTTGTTGTGGGCAGGTTCCATTCGGTGGACCGTAGTCTATCGCAGGACGGCTGCGGGCTATAATCGTCCGCAGTTTACCCACCGATGGAGGAGCAGCATGGGCAGCATGATCGAACTCACCGCGGCCGACGGCCACAAATTCGGCGCCTACAAGGCGGAGCCGGCGGGCAAGCCGCGCGGCGGCCTCGTCGTGGTCATGGAAATTTTCGGCGTCAACAGCCACATCCGTTCCGTAGCCGACGGTTATGCCGCGGACGGCTACCTGGTGATTGCGCCGGCGATGTTCGACCGCGTGCAGCGCGGTTACGAATGCGGCTACACCCAGCCGGAAATCGAAGTCAGCCGCGGCCTGATGCAGAAGGCAAGCCTGGACGACGCGATCAAGGACGTCCGTGCCTCGGTTCAGGCGCTGCAGGGTGCCGGGAAAACCGGCATTGTCGGTTATTGCTGGGGCGGCACCGTGGCCTGGAAGGCGGCCGCGGAAGTGGATGGCCTGGCCTGTTCGTCGCCGCATTACGGCGGCGGCATCCCCAACCACGCCGGCCTGCAACCGAAATGCCCGGTGATGTTCCACTGGGGGGAAAAGGACCAGGGCATTCCGATGGACGCGGTGGCCAAGGTCAAGGCCGCGCACCCGCAGTTCGAGCACCACGTCTACCCCGCGGGCCACGGTTTCAACTGCGACCAGCGCGGATCCTACGACGCGGCCAGCGCGAAGCTCGCGCGCGAGCGCACGCTGGCCTTCCTGCGCAAGCACGTCGGGTAACCGCGGAAGGCGCAAAAAAAGCCGGCGTTCGCGCCGGCTTTTTTGTTGCCGCTGACGGGACGGTTCAGGCCGCCGTGCCGCCGCTGGCGCGCTTGTTGAAGGCCGTGAAAAACTGCTCCGCGGTTTTTTTGGCGACGCCGTCAATCAGGCGTGCGCCAACCTGTGCCAGTTTGCCGCCGATGTTGGCCTTGACGCTGTAGCTCAGCCGTGTGGCGTCCGCCTCGGGGGCGAGGCTGACCCGGGCCTCGCCCTTGGCGAAGCCGGCGACGCCGCCCTGACCCTCGAACTGCAGGGTGTAGGAATCCGGTGCCTGCACGTCGAGCAGGGTCATTTTGCCCTTGAACTTGGCGCTGACCGGGCCGACTTTGGCGGTCATGGTCAGCAGGTATTCGTTGTCAGACTGCTTTTCAATTGAATCGCAGCCGGGGATGCAATCCATCAGCACCGCGGTGTCGTTCAGTGCATCCCAGGTGGCCTGCTGGGGCAGGGCGATCAGCTGTTCGCCGGTCATTTCCATTGTTGCGGTTCTCCATGTTTCCAGCGCCCGATGTTACCGCATGCGGCGCGCTACAATAACGCCCTG
>JAEYXO010000268.1 GCA_023431245.1 Pseudomonadota bacterium
CGCAGCCTGTCGATTGCCGGCACCAGCCCGGAAGTCGACAGTGTCAGCCGGCGGCGCGAAATTCCGTAGGCGTGATCGTCGAGCATCAGCTGCATCGCCGCAACCACGTTGTCGAAATTGGCCAGCGGCTCCCCCATCCCCATCATGACCACGTTGGTGACCGGTCGTTCAATGCCGAGGCCGCTCGCAAGGCTGCGGCTGGCGTGCCACAACTGGCCCACGATCTCCGCCACCGTCAGGTTGCGGTTGAAACCCTGCCTGCCGGTGGAGCAGAACGAGCATTCGAGGGCGCACCCGGCCTGAGACGAGACGCACAGCGTACCGCGGTAGCGGCGCCCGGTGGCCTCATCGCCGGCAGAATCGTCCTCAAGATCACCCTCGGGGATGTACACCGATTCGATCGCATTGCCGGTACCGACATCAAACAGCCACTTGCGCGGGCCGTCCGGGGCCGTCGTGTCGCGCAGCACCTGCGGCGCCGCGACCACGGCGGAGGCCTCCATGCGCTCACGAAAACCACGGGACACATCGGTCATGGCCGCAAAATCGCTGACGCCGGCCTGGTGCATCCAGCGCATCATCTGCCGGGCACGGAAGGGTTTCTCCCCCATCTCCGCGCACAGGGCCTCAAACTGGCCCCGGTTCAGCCCCAGCAGATTCAGCGACATGGCGCCCCCGTGTCTCAATACCCTCAGCGCGAGTGGATATCGAGCGCGGGGAAAAAGTAGGCGACTTCGATCGCCGCATTTTCGGCGGAATCCGAGCCGTGCACCGCGTTGGCATCGATGCTATCGGCAAAATCGGCGCGGATCGTGCCTTTTTCGGCCTTCTTCGGATCGGTGGCGCCCATCAGATCGCGGTTTTTCTGGATGGCGGACTCACCTTCCAGCACCTGGATCATCACCGGCCCCGACACCATGAAGTCAACCAGTTCACCGAAAAACGGCCTTGCCTTGTGCACCGCGTAAAAACCTTCCGCCTGGGCGCGCGACAGGCGGGTCATGCGGGCCGCCACGATGCGCAGGCCGGCCTGCTCAAAACGCGCATAGATCTGGCCGATCACGTTCTTCGCGACCGCGTCGGGCTTGATGATGGAAAGCGTGCGTTCGACTGCCATGAAAATCCCCTGATTCCGGAGTTTGAAAAAACGGAGGATTTTAACACGGTAACATGTTGAATAACAGCGGTTTCCGGCCTAAAAACCGGTGCCGGAGCACAGCTCCGGCACCGCCGGGGGTCAGGCCGCGGCTTTGCGAAACCGCAGGCGCTGCCAGAGATAAATGGGCAACCCGATGCTCAGGCCGATGAAATCGCTTGCGCCGCCCGGATGCAGCAGGCTGAGGGCAGCCCCGAACAGCACGACGCGCAGCGGCATCGCAAGGCGTCCGCCGAACCAGCCTTCCGTTGATCCGGCGAGAAACCACACTCCGATCGCCCCGGAAACAGTGGCCTGGAGAATTCCCAGCCACGGCCCCTGCATCAGCAGCACGGGGGAGAAAAAGAACATGAAAGGCACGATGAAGGTGGCAAGGCCCATCTTGAGCGCCGTCCAGGATGTTTTCCATGGATCAGCCTGCGCCATACCGGCAGCCGCAAACGAGGCCAGCGCGACCGGCGGCGTGATGGCCGAAACCACGGCAAAGTAAAACACGAACATGTGGGCCACGAGCACCGGCACGCCGATCTTGGTCAACCCCGGCGCAATGACTGCAGCAGCGATCGCATAAGCGGCCGTGGTCGGCATACCCATGCCGAGCACCAGCGCAACGACCGCGGCAAACAGCATCGCAACCAGCTGGCTCGCGCCGGCGATGCCCAGGATCAGCTCCGAAAACCGCCCGCCGATGCCGGTCAGGGCGATCACGCCCACGATGATTCCCGCGCAGGCGCATACGGCAACCAGTTGCACCGTGTCGCGCGCCGCGAGGTTCAGCGCTTCCAGCGTCCTCCGCCAGCCGAAAAAAATCGCCGGGATGAGAATCACCAGGATGCTCAGGGACCATGTCACGGCAGTGCCCAGGGACTCAAATATGGGGACCAGGTATTGCAGTGCGGCGTACAGCAGAACACCTCCCGCCACAAGGGCGGCAATCCGCATCAGCAATGCCGTGAACACCATGGTCACCGTGCGCGGATCGCTGGCCGCGTCGGTACCGATATCCCGGAACATCCGCGACAGCCAGCCTGCAATCAACGCCGCCACAATGCCAAGGCCGCCCGCGCGGAACGGCGAGTAACCCTCCAGCAGGGCCCAGACGAAAATGATCAGCGGCGAAAACATGTAGAGCCGCGTCAACATCAGCTTCAGCGGCGGAAGTTCGCTTCGCGAAACGCCTTTCAGCCCGAGGCGTATCGCGTGCAGATCCACGTGTATCCAGCAGGCGATGTAAAACAGCACTGCCGGAATGACTGCGGCCAGCGCGATCTGGCCGTACGGTATCCCCGTGATCTCCGCCATCAGGAATGCGCCCGCGCCCAGCACCGGCGGCGTGATCTGGCCGCCGGTCGAAGAAGTGGCCTCGATGGCTGCTGCGGTGGAGCGGTCGTACCCGACCTTGCGCATCATCGGAATGGTCACCATGCCGGATGCCACCACGTTTGCGACCGCCGAACCCGAAATCGAACCGAACATGATGCCCGAAGCGACTGCCGCCTTTGCCGGCCCGCCTCGCGCCCAGCCGAACAGCGCATTGCAGAGATCGTTGATGTAATCGCCGACCCTCGATATCTGCAGGAACGCGGCGAAAGTCACGAACAGGATGATGTAAGACGATGAGACCTGTGTCGTCACACCGAAAATGCCGTACTCGCTGTAGATGTAAGTAAAAAAACGGTCGACCGCAAAACCCTTGTGCTCCAGAACACCGGGCATCCAGGGGCCGACAAAGCAGTAAATGATGAATATGCCGGCGATGATGGGCAGTGCCAGCCCCGAGGTGCGGCGGGTGAATTCGAG
>JAEYXO010000298.1 GCA_023431245.1 Pseudomonadota bacterium
GACAGCGCGGCGGCGATTTTCTCCGCGCGCTCGCCATTGCCCGCCCTGATGGCATTGAACAGCGCCCGCCACTGCCGCGCCGAGTAGCGCCGGTGTTCCGCCGACGCCAGCGCGAGCCGCGTGTAGCGGCTGGTCTGCAGCATCAGCGAGGCGAGCGTTGCGCGCAGCCAGCGGTTGCTGAGGCTTTCGGTGAAGCTGCGGTTCACCAGCAGCGCGGTGCGGGTATAGCCCGCGGCATCCCGGTCCGCCAGTTTCTGCAGCTCTGCGATCGGTCCGGCGACGCGGGCCAGCAGCTCGTCGCGCTGCGGATCCTCGGCGATCCAGCGCGCGCGCAGGCCGACCAGCGCCGCGCGCACCTGGTAGAGCTCGCGGATTTCGCGCACCGAAACATCGCTGACCACCGCGCCGCGGTAGGGCAGGATGGTGACCAGGCCCGCGCCCTGCAGCAGGCGCAGCGCGTCGCGCACGGGGCCGTGGCTGGAGCCGAATTCCTGCGACAGGCCGGCCTCGACCAGCCTTGAGCCCGGCGGATAACGGCCGTCGACAATGCGCTCGGCCAGCATCGCGGCGATTTTTTCGGGCAGCGTCTGGTTCAGCGTGTTGTCGGGGCCTGTGCTCATTTGTTCCTGTATTCAACGGGATAGCGGCCGGTGCGCCGCGCCGCGAGTATAGCGCTGGCGCCGTTTCTGCGGGAGTGATTATCGATTATTAATAATCTGTGCGATAATGCCGGCCGGACTGCATTGCAGACGCCTGAAAACGAGATTCCGAGGAGAAACACCATGACCGCCACCGCCACCGCCGCCAGCACCCGCACCGCCGCCCAGCCCGGCGCCATCATCGTCGAACCCATCGGGGAGCAGATCGGCGCCGACATCATCGGCCTTGACCTCACGCAGCCGGTCAGCGATGCGCAGTTCCGCCAGATCCATGATGCGTGGATGAAACACCTGGTGCTGCGTTTCCGCGGCCAGAACCTGAACAAGGACCAGCTGCATGAATTCAGCTGCCGTTTCGGCGAACTCGACAAGGCGCCGATCAACACCAAGGGCAAGCCCTGGATCGAGGGCTACCCCTACATGGCGGTGATGTCGAACATCAAGGTCGAGGGCGAATCGATCGGCAGCCTCGGCTACGGCGAGGCGGTGTGGCACACCGACATGTCGTACAACGAAGTAACCCCCACCGGCGCGCTGCTCTACGGCGTCGAGGTGACGAAGGAGGGCGGCGAGACCGGTTTTCTCAACATGTACCATGCCTATGAGACCCTGCCGGCCGACCTCAAGGCCGCGGTCGAAGGCAAAATGATCAAGCATGATTCCAGCCGCAACAGTGCGGGTGACCTGCGTGCCGGCTTCAAGGCCGTGACCGATCCGCGAGATGCCCCGGGCGCGGTGCATCCCGCGGTGATCCGCCACCCGGTGACCGGCCGCAAGGCGCTGTTCCTCGGCCGCCGGCCCTTCGGTTACGTGATGGGCCTGAGCCTGGAAGACAGCGAGGCGCTGCTCGACAGGCTGTGGGCGCATGCCACGCGCGACCAGTTCGCCTGGTACCAGAAATGGAAGGTCGGCGACCTGCTGATCTGGGACAACCGCTGCGTGATGCACAAGCGCACGGCCTTCGATCCCAACGAGCGCCGGCTGCTGTACCGCACCCAGATCAAGGGCGCGAAGCCGCAGGCCTGATTGCGGGGGCCATCGTCCCCGAATTCCTGAAGCAAGGCAGCAACACGGGCCGCAGCGGTTAAAATCCGGCGGCCCGTGACTTCTTCCAGAACCCACCCATCCGCAGCAAACCCGCATCGCCAGGTCTGGGCGATGGCCGGGCCGATCATTCTCGCCAACATCTCCGTGCCGCTGCTGGGTGCGGTGCACACGGCCGTCGTCGGCCACCTGTCCGAGCCCTATTACCTCGGTGCGGTGGCGATCGGCGCGATGCTGTTCAATTTCATCTACCACCTGTTCAACTGCCTGCGCATGGGCACCACCGGCCCCACCGCGCAGGCGCGCGGCGCCGGCGACTTTGCCGAGCTGCGAACGATACTGGCGCGCGCGCTGCTGCTGGCCGGCGCGATCGGCGGCCTGCTGGTGCTGCTGCAGTGGCCGATCCTCGGTGCCGCGCTGTGGCTGATCGAGGCCAGCGCGGAAGTCGAGCGGCATGCCGCGGAATATTTCCGCATCCGCGTCTGGGCGCTGCCGGCGGTGCTGGGCAGCTACGCCATCGTCGGCTGGCTCTACGGCCTGCGCGACGCGCGCCTGCCGCTGCTGATCCTGTTCGTGACCAACGGCATCAACATCGTGCTGAGCCTGCTGTTCGTCATCGGTTTCGGCTGGGGCGTGCCCGGGGTGGCGCTGGCTTCGCTGATCGCCGAGTACACGGGCTTCGCCGCCGCGCTGCTCTGCGCGTACCGCGTGCTGCGCGGACTGCCGGATGACGGGCGGAGGAGCCGCGTGCTCGATCCCGCGCGTTTCGCGAGGATGCTGGCGATCAACGGCGACATCGTGCTGCGCACCTTCTGCGTGGTGTCGGTGCTGGCCCTGTTCATGGCCAAAAGCGCGGAACTGGGCGACGTGCAGCTCGCCGCCAACCAGGTGCTGCACACCTTCCTGATGTTCACGTCCTTCGGGCTTGACGGCTTCGCGCACGCCGCCGAATCGATCCTCGGCGAATCGGTGGGCCGCCGCAACCGCGACGCCTTCCGCCGCAACATGCGCGTGGTGTTCCTGTGGGCGGGGCTGGTGGCTGCGCTGAATGTCGCGGTCTACCTGGCCGCCGGCCCCGCGATCATCGCGCTGCTGACCGGCATTCCCGAGGTCCGCGCCGCCGCCGAAATCTGGCTGCTGTGGCCGGCGCTGCTGCCGCTGGTCGGCGTCTGGGCCTACACCTATGACGGCGTCTACCTGGCAGCGACGCGCACGCGCATCATGCGCAACACGGTGCTGCTGTCCTTCATGGTGTTCCTGCTGGTGCTGCACCTGGCGATGCCGGTCTTCGGCAATGCCGGACTGTGGGGCGCGCTGGCGGTATTCCTGGGATTGCGCGGCGTGCTGCTGCACCTGTTCATGCCGCGGGTGCTGCGGGATATCTGAAGACTGAAGCTGAAACTCAAGGCACGGCGGGGAGGGCGGCGCCCGGTGTTTCCTTGAGGAATTTCTCCTTCAGCTTTCTCATCGCCTCGAGGTAGTCCTCCATTGTGGACTGGTTGTTTTCGTATTTGCCGGCAATCTTCTGGTAGGCGGCGATGTAGTCCTGGTCGGTCATGGCGATATCCTTTGGGTGTCGATTGACTATACGCGCTTGCATCGGCGCTTGCCGGACTATCGTTATACTGGGCCGGAAGAAAAATGCCGCCGCAAAATTGCGGCCTTGATTGATTGTGCAAACCGTTACGGGAGGAGAGTTTTGAGCGCCGAACAACGCATCAGGGATCTGGGGCTGGTCCTGCCCGCGGGCAGCGCGCCCGCCGCGAACTACGCCAATGCCGTGCGCAGTGGCAACCTGCTGTTCATCGCCGGCAAGCCGCCGCAGCCGGAGGGCGGCCGGATGCCCAAGGGGCGGCTGGGCCGGGAGTACAGCACCGAGGACGGTTACCGTTTCGCGCGGTCCGCGGCGCTGGAGCTGATGGCGGTGATGCGCGCCGAACTGGGATCGCTGGACCGGGTGGCCCGCGTCGTCGAAGTCCAGGGGTTCCTCAATGCGGTACCCGAGTTCGAATCGCATCCGAAAGTGCTCGACGGCTGTTCCGACCTGCTGGTCGAGGTGTTCGGCGAACGCGGCATACATGCGCGCTCGGTGCTCGGCGCCAGTTCCCTGCGCGGCGGCCTGCCGGTCATCGTCAAGGCGGTGGTCGAGGTCTTGCCTTAGGCCACGAAGCGCTGCTGCGCTCAGTCCGGATCGGTCTGTGATTCCCCGCCGGCATCATGCGCCGGCCGCGCGGCGCGTGACGCCGGCGTTTCGAGGCTGATCCTGCCCAGCGCGCCGCTGCGGTAATCGTTGAGCAGCGTCACTGCCGCCTTCTCGAAATCCGTGCTTCCGCCCCTGACCCGGAAACCGCGCTTCGCGGCGACGGCTTCGATGATGCCGACGCCATCCAGTCCGCCGCCGCCGGCCGGCGTGCCGTAACGCGCCGCCAGCAGCTGCGGGTAACGTTCCAGCAGCAGCCCGGCGAGGAAAATCGCCACCTCGGATTCGATATAGGCAT
>JAEYXO010000294.1 GCA_023431245.1 Pseudomonadota bacterium
GGCGCCGCGGCGGCCCGCGGAGTGGGCGGCCTGGGGTTTGCAGCCGGCCATTGCCACTTTCCGCGCCTTCGGCCTCGACGTGGAGCGGCGCGGCGAGGATCTGTGGCTCGGCGGCCGCAAGATCGCGGGCAGCGGTTCGGCGACCCTCGGTGCCTGTGCCGTGTTTGCATCCAGCTTCCTGATGCGTTTCCCGCATGAACGGTTTGCCGGCTGCGTGGCGGGATCCGCCGGATTCCGCAGCTGGCTGAGCGCCGGTCTGGCTGCGACGCTGACCGACTGGTCATCGCATGGCGCCGTTCCCGCCGAAGCCCGGCTGCGCACCGAATTCCTTGCGGCAGCCGGACGGGTTTTCGGCTGGAGGCTGCAGGCGGACCTGGTCCGCGACGACGAACGCGCGGCGATCGTCGATGCGGAGGCGGACATGCGGGAAGATGACGATGACGGCTGCGGCGCGCGGGCGGTTCCGGGGGGAATCAAGCTCAACCGGGACTCGCGGCTGGTCGAGCGGGAGCACAATGGGCGCCTGCTGCGCGAGCTGGTGGTGGGCGGCATGGTGGCGCGCCGCGCCGTGACGGCGATGGAACAGGGGGCGGGTTGATGACTGCGGGGAAATTCAGCAGGGGACGGCGGCGCTGGCTGCGTGATGCCGCGGCTGCGGCTGTTGCCGCCGCCGGCATGATGCGGCTTAGGACCGCGCTGGCTGCGGGCGCACTGCCGCCGGGCGTGGCGCGGTTCAAGGGGGATGTGCGCATCAACGGCAAGCCGGCGGAGCCCGGCCAGCGGGTGGCGCCGGGCGACCTGATCGTCACCGGCCGTGATGCCGAACTGCTGTTTGTCGCCGAGCGCGACGCCTTCCTGGTGCGCGCGAACAGCCGCATCGAGTTCGGCTCGGCGGCGGCACGCGGGGCGGCAACCGTGCTGCGCGTGATCACCGGCGGCCTGCTGTCGGTGTTCGAGTCCGGAACGCGTCGCGAGATCCGCACCGCGACGGCGACCATCGGCATTCGCGGCACCGGCATCTATGTCGAGATCGAGCCGCAGCGCACCTATGCCTGCACCTGTTACGGCGAGGCACAGCTGATGCCCGTCGACGATCCGGCGTCAGCGGAGACGGTGCGTACCCGTTACCACGACGAGCCGCGTTATATCTACGGCAAGGGCATGCCCAACATGATGGAGGCGGCGCCGGTGATCAACCATACCGATGCCGAGCTCTACATGATCGAGGGTCTGGTGGGGCGCTCGCCGCCGTTCACCCAGGCGCGTTATTGAACGATGGCGCAGCCGACGGTGGCCTCGCGGCTCGAACGCCGCCTGGTCCTGATCAGCAGCGACGGGGACCTGGGCGCCGCGTTGCGCGCGGCCTGCCCGGCGGAGTGGAGGATGCTGCAGGCCGCCGATGTCGCCGAACTGGGCGGTTTTGCCGACATCCTGCAACACCGCTTCCTGCTGCTCGATCTCGACGATGCCGCATTTGATCCGCTCGATGTGATCGACACGCTGCGGCGGGAGTTGATGCTGAACATTCCCGTCATCTGTCTCGGCGGCGATGCCGCGCTGCGCGATGCGGCGCGCCTCGCCCGTGCCGACCGCTTTTTCGGTCGCGATGAGGCCGCCGATGTGATGCTGCGTTTCTGCGCGCAATACGACTGGTAGCCGGTTCAGCGCTGCGGCGTGCCGGCAAGGCTGCGCAGCGCCGACAAAATCCGCTTCACGCCCCGCCACAGTTTCGGCAGCAGCCACAACGCGACGAGCACGAACAGCGCGAACAGGGCGAGAAACAGCAGCGGGTACTTGAACGCCATCCACAGGGCACCCAGCGCCAGCGTGTCCTCGGTGAACGAGGCCAGCCAGTTGCTGACCGGTTCGGGTGAGGTATTGATCAGCGCGCGGCTGCCGGCCTTGGTGAAATGCGCCCCGGCGGCCGCGGTGCCGCCGAGCAGGGCGGCGGCCCAGGCCAGTCCCGGATCGCCGCCGGCCACCGCAGCGGCTGCAAGCAGCGCGCCGCCGGGAATGCGGATGAAGGTATGCAGGGCATCCCACAGCGTATCGACGCCCGGAATCTTGTCGGCGAAAAATTCGGTGAGGAACAGCAGTCCGGATACGGTGATGACCCAGGGATGCGCGAGGAGTTCGAGATCACCCGGCAGGACATACATCCCCGAGCGGTGCAGCAGGCCGAGGCAGAACACGACGGCGTAAAAACGCAGGCCGCTGGTCCAGCCCAGGCCGGTGATCAGGGACAGGGTCAGGGGATCCATGCGGGCAGTCTAGCAGCGCCGGCCGGAAATCGAGGGATCCATGCAGGCATTTGTTTTTATTGGGATATGTTCAGCCTCTGATAAATCGATCGCAGTTCGGCGCGCAGCGCCGGCATGCGCCGCCACAGCAGCAGTGCAACCAGCGTGCAGATGCCGCCACCGATGGCCAGCGTCGCCGGCGCGCCGATGACTTCGGCCAGCGCGCCGCCGGCCAGGCTGCCCAGCGGATACATGCCGAGGAAGGCGACCGAAAAAAGGCTCATCACGCGGCCGCGCATGCGGTCGTCGACGATGGTCTGGATCATCGTGCTGACCGACATGCCGTTGACGGAGATGCCGAAGCCGGTGACCGCGATGGCGACGAGCGACAGTGGCAGCCACGGCGACAGCGCGAACACGAAGACGCCGATGCCGGCCGACAGGGAGGCTGCGGCCACCCAGCGCGTGAGCCCGTGCACGCCCCTGCGCGAAGCCAGCGCGAGCATTCCGATGACGCCGCCGCTACCTGCGGCTGCCATCAGGAAACCGAGCAGGCCGGCGCCGCCCTCGAAGACCTCGGCGGCGAAAATCGGCATCAGGGTCTGGTACGGCGTCACCATGAAACTGACCGTGGCCACCATCGGCAGCAGCCAGCGCACCGGCACCAGGTCCCAGGCATAACGCACACCTTCCTGCAGCTGCCGCCACGGCGAGGCGCCGGATGGCGGGCGATTCTGCGGTGCCACCGTCATGGCGAGCACCGTGCCGACGATGAAGACCTTGCTCAGTGCGCTGATGATGAAGCAGAAGGCTTCGCTGTAGAGCGCGAGCAGTCCGCCGGCGACGGTGGGCCCGATCATGCGACCGAGGTTCTGCATCAGCGCATTCATCGCGATCGCGCTCGGCAGGTCTTCGCGGGTGACCAGTCCCATGGTGAAGGTCAGCCGGATCGGCGTGTCGATGGCGTTGATGATGCCGGCGAGCAGGGCCA
>JAEYXO010000296.1 GCA_023431245.1 Pseudomonadota bacterium
CCCGCCGACGGGAAAGCCGTCGCCCGCTCGGCGTAACACAGCGCACCGATGAGCGAAAACACGCCGCCGATGATCCACACCGCATAAAGCGTGGCCTCGCCGCCGACGGCGCCGGCCACGATCGACGGCGTGCCGAAGATGCCGGCGCCGACGATCAGGCCCACAATCATCGCGCAGGCGTCGGTCAGCGACAGGGTCTGGCGCGGCGCCGCCGCGTTGGGGTTGCTCATGTTGACTCCTCCCGGATCGGGCGTACGGCGCCCGTTGTTGGTGACGCTCGGAATTACAGCTCGTCAGATGCGCGCTTGAGTTCGCCGCGCTGGACCTGTTTGGCGGTCCATGTCGCCTGCTGGCGCGATGCGCCCTCGCCGATGACCACGGTGCCGGTGATGCTGCCGTCGCCGATCTGGCCGGTGAATTCGTGGCGCGGCACGCCGCCGCGGCCGCCGGCCACCAGGCGGATGCGCTCGCCGAGGATGCGGCCGCGCAGGTCGGCGCTGCGGTCACGGATCTCGACCTTGCCCTCGACTTCCTGGAACTCCTGCTGCAGATTGAATTCCATCGGCGTCTCGCGTCCGCCGATGTTCACCAGCGACTGCCACTTGCCCGGCACCCGCGCCGGCACGACGTAGGAAAACACGTAGCTGATGCCCGGCGTGCCGACCTTCTTTTCCGGCACCACCAGCTCGCGCTGCTCCTCCGGATCCCATTCGCCGAGGTGGTAATCATGGGCGACGATGCGTGTGCCGGGCTTCAGGGACATCAGTTTCGGCCGCAGCTTGAGGTTCATCTCCGGCAGCAGGTAGCTGGTGATCACCGTCGCACGCGACAGGTCGGTCATGAACAGGTTTTCCTCGACGAAATGCACCTTGTCGGTGACGCCGGCCTTCCGCGCGTTCTGGTTGGCGAGTTTCAGCAGGTAGGTGTCGAGGTCGACGCCAAAGCCGCTGGCGCCGAACTTGCTGGCGGCGGTGATCACGATGCGGCCGTCCCCCGAACCGAGGTCGATCAGGTAATCCCTGGAACTGACCTTGGCCATTTCCAGCATGGTGTCGACCACGATCTGCGGCGTCGGCACATAGACCACGTCACCGCGGCCTTCCTGCGCCGCCGCCGGCAGCGCGAACATGCCGCCGATCAACATTGTTATACCGCCCATCACGCTTGCGAGTTTCATCACTGCTCCTTGGGTAAACCGCCGGAAACCACGGCCTGCATGTTGCCGTGGCCCGCGGCGCTGATGTCCATTTTGCCTGTTTTGATCCGGGTTGCCTGCCAGGACAGCGGACGCCCGCCCCCCGGCAGCTGCACTTCACCGCTGATCGTGTCGCCGCTGATGCGCCCGCTGTAACGCTGCGCGCCGGCGGCGTCGGCCAGCATGAAACTGACGGCATCACCGCGGATCTTCGCGTCCGCCAGCAGCACCTGCCGGTTTTGCGCCGATGCGCGGCCGTAGAGAACCTGGAACTTCTGCGACAGCCGGGCTTCGTGGCGGACATCCCCGCCGGTGCCGGGCAGCGTCCACTGCCAGACCCCGGAAAAATCCGCCGGAATCACCCACAGCATGATATCGCTGCGCGGCGGCCCGTACGCCTTGTCCGGCACGTCGATGGTGATTTTCTGGTCGGGCTGCCAGTCGCCGAAATGGAAGTCATGGGTGACGATGCGCGTGCCCGGCTTCAGCTGCTCGAACAACTGGGGACGCAGCCTAAGGTTCACCGAGTTGAGCAGGTAGGCGGTGATCACCGTGGCGCGGCCAAGATCGGTGTCGAACAGGTTACGCGCCTCGAACTTCACCTTGTCGGCGACCCCCTGTTTTGCCGCGGCGGCATTCGCTGTTCTCACCAGGTTGTCATCGAGGTCAACGCCGAATCCGGTAACGCCGAAACGCGTGGCCGCGCGGATGGAAATGCGGCCGTCTCCGGAACCGAGGTCAATCAGGTAATCACCGGGGCCGACGCCGCCGAGGCCGAGCATCGCATCGACGACGTTCATCGGCGTCGGCACATAGGGCACGTCGGAAGCCTGCACGGCCGCAACCTGCCAGCACATAGCCGCCGCCGACAGCGCCCCCGCAATACGCGCCGCCACGCCCCGTTTCACGGCGCACTCACCCGCTGCGCGCGCCAGGAGTGCACGGTCTGCGCCTTGCCGGTGCCGCGGCGCAACTTTCCCTCGATGACATCGCCGCTGACCCGCCCTTCGAAATAGAGGGCGGCCTCGTTGTCGCGGTCACGGTCATCAACCATCACGAAACTCAGCCGGTCACCGGACAGGCGCGGCTCCCAGATCTGCGAATGGCGGTCGCTGAACCGTCCGTGGCCGTCGACTTCCTGGTACTGCTGGCGCAGATCGAGCGTCACCGCATGTTCACCGCCGGGCAGCGCCAGTTTCATCTGCCAGCGGCCCGCCACCTTTGCCGGCACGATCCAGAGGAAGGTGTTCTTGCGGATCTGCGTGGTGACGTCCGGTTTCCAGTCACCGAGCCGGAAATCGTGGGACACCAGCCGCGTGCCCGGCTTCAGTTCAAGCAGCCGCGGCTGGAGCCGCGCCATCACGCCGGGCAGCAGGTACATAGTGATCACGGTCGCCTGGCCGAGATCGGTCTTGAACAGATCCTGCTGCAGGAACTGCACGCGGTCCGACACGCCGGCCGCCTTCGCCGACTCGATGCTCTCCGCCACCAGTTCCCCGTCGAGGTCGACGCCGATGCCGCGCGCCCCGAACTTCTGCGCGGCGGTGATCAGCACGCGGCCGTCGCCGGATCCGAGGTCCATCACGAAATCCTGCGGTGTGACTTGGGCCAGCCGCAGCATTTCCTCGATCACCACATGGGGTGTCGGCACGAAGGGCACATCAAACTGCCAGTGCGTCTGGGCCTTTGCCGCGGCAGCGGCCAGCAGCGCAGATAGAGAAAAAAATATGTTTAAAAACAAATACTTACGCATTATCTTGCGTCCGTATTGAATTCCCGGATCACCGGCGGCGGCGCGATCACATGGGCGGCATCGCGAATCTCCACGCGCACCGCATTCCAGGGCGCGGTTTTTCCTGCGGCGTCACGCAGCCTGCCCTCGATCGCCTGGTTGATGCGCGTGCCGCTGAAGGTCACGCTGCCGCGCCCGGGCAGGGTCAGCAGCACCTCGAGATTGCGTCCGGTCAGCGTCGCGCGCTCCACCGGCAACGCCTTGCCGTCGAGCGTCGCGCTTGCCTCGAGCTTCTGGTAATTCTGGTTCAGCGACAGTTCCACCCTCTGCGGCCTGCCGCCGGTGTCCACCGTCCACTGCCAGCGCCCGGCCACCTGGTCGGGCACCACCCAGTAGAGCACCTTGCTCCGCTGCGAACGTCCCACCGATTTGCCCGGCGCGTCCATTTCGTATTCGATGTCCGGCGGCCAGTCACCGAAGCCGTAATCGTGGGACACGATGCGCGTGCCCGGCGCCAGCGCCAGTATCCGGCTGCGCGCCATCAGGTTCACTTCGGGCAGCAAATAGATCGTGATCACCGTGGCGGGCGACAGGTCGGTGACAAAGAGATCGCGATCGTAGAATCTGGCGCGGTCCGCGACGCCGGCCTTGCGCGCGTTTTCGTTGGCGAGCCTGACCAGGCGCTTGTCGAGATCAACGCCGAAACCGCGGGCGCCCCGTTTCTTCGCTGCGGTGATCACCATCCTGCCGTCGCCGGAACCGAGATCGATCACATAGTCCCTGGCCGTCACCTTCGCCGTTTCAAGCATCGCATCGACGACGTTCTGCGGCGTCTGCACATAGGGGGTGTCGCCGAAATCCTGGGCCTGCACCGCCCCCGCCAGCACCAGGAGCAAGGTGCCGGCCCGAATCAAATTGCGCATCAGCGTGCAGCCTCCGTACGTTCAGCGAGCCACTCCACGCGCGCAGCCAAGCGCCCGCCCGTCAGCGTCACATCGCCCGCAACACGCCCGCCGTCAACCCGTCCGCTGAAGCGGTGCTTCACTGGCTCACCATTGATCTCGGCGGCGAAGGAAAACGACAGATCGGCTCCGCGCAAGGTCGCCCCCTGCATCTGCACCGGACGGCCATTGACACGCACAGTGCCGCCAACCGACTGGTATTTCTGCTCCAGCTGGAACTCGTACGTTTGCGGCTTGCCGCCGACGCTCAGCTGCGAGCGCCAGCTTCCGGCGACCTGTGCCGGCACAATCCAAAGGTAGATGTCGCTGTCACCACCGGCACCGGAAAACTTGTCATTGGCGTCCATCCGCACATGCTCGTCGGCTTTCCAGTCGCCCATGTCGAAATCGTGAGACACCAGCCGCGTACCCGGCTTCAGCTCGAGCAGTTTCGGCCGCAGTTGCAGATTGACCCGCGGCAACAGATACATGGTGATCACGGTGGCCTGCGAAAGGTCGGTCTCGAACAGGTTGCGTTGGTAGAACGCCACCTTGTCGGCGACACGGTTCCTGCGCGCGTTTTCGTTGGCCTCATCGATCCGCACCGGATTGAGGTCGACGCCGAAACCGCGGGCACCGTATTTTCTTGCCGCCGTCACCACAATGCGGCCGTCGCCCGACCCGAGGTCGATCAGGTAGTCAGCGGCCGTGACCCGTGCCATTGCCAGCATGCGCTCGACCACGGCCTGCGGCGTCGGCACGTAAGGAACGGTTGGCTGATCTCCGGACGCATACGCCGGCAGAAAAGCCAACAGGGCCGCACCGGCCATCCCCTTCAACATCCGCATTGCATGCCGCATAAACGCCTCCGCAGTACGCCGGCAACTCCTGCGCTGCCGCCACAGCGCGCCGTTGATGCCGGTTGGATTTGACACCGAATGCCTGGCCACGGTCGGGTCAAATGGAGTTGACCACGCCTATGGTAGATTGGCGGCGCATTATAACCGACCCCCCTCACCGACCATGCCTTTCGCCCTGATCTTCATTTCCGGCGGCGCCATACTCGCGCTCGAGCTGCTGACCTCCCGCATCATGACGCCCTATTTCGGTGTCAGCCTCTACATCTGGACCGGCATCCTGTCGATCACCCTGACTTCGCTCGCACTGGGCTACTGGTGGGGCGGCCGGCTGGCTTCCGGCCCGAAAGCACGCTCTGATAGGACGATCGGCTTCCTGTTCGGCATCATGCCGGCGCTCGCCGGCATCGCCATTGTCATCGCCTGCCTCGCCTACCCGCTGGTGCTGCACCCGCTGGCACGATGGAGCCTCAGCGGCGGCGCCTTTGTCGCCTGCCTGATCCTGCTGCTGCTGCCGCTGGTGGCAACTTCGGCCATGAATCCGCTGCTGGTGGCCCTGCTGCTGCGCCGGCAAGCCGGACAACGGGGCGATGCCGGCGCGGGCCTGGTGTTTTTTGTCAGCACCCTCGGCTCCGTCGCCGGCGTGCTGATCACGGCTTTCCTGCTGATTCCCAACCTCAGCAACTACAGCGGCACGCTGCTGGTGGCCGGCATCCTCGGCGCGCTGTCACTCGCAGCCGCGGCCTCGTCCAAGCTGCCGATGTCGAACCGCGGCGGCGTCACCGCCTGCGCCGTGGCGGCGATGCTCGGCGCCGCCCTGCTGGCCTGGCAGGCTGACCGCTACACCGGACGCCAGGGACCGGTGGCCTTCAGCGGCGCGCAGTGGCAGATCGAGGGCACACACAGTTCGATGTTCGGCACGGTGAAAATCCTGCGCAGCAGCGCCGATGCCGAAGGCCGCTTCCTGCGCATGTATTTCCACGACGGCCTGATCCAGAACACCGTCGACTCCAACCAGCAATCAGCCTCCTTCTATACCTGGGCGCTGGAAGCACTGGCGCGTGCCTACCGGCCGCAGCTGCAGGACGTGCTGATGCTCGGGCTGGGCGCCGGCATCGTGCCCTCGCGGCTGGCCACCGGCGGCACACGTGTTGAAGTGGTTGAAATCGATCCCGCCTCGCTGGAGGTTGCGCAGAAATATTTCGGCTTTGACGCCCGGCGCGTGACCACGCACCAGGCCGATGCACGCACCTTTGTCGCCACCTGCGACGGCCGCCACGACGTGGTGCTGGTTGATCTCTTCCACGGCGACGGCACGCCCGACTATCTGATCACCCGCGAGTTCTTCCGCGACCTCAAGCGCTGCCTGAAGCCGGACGGCGTCGCGGTATTCAACACCTTCGCCAACCTCCGGGACCCGCGCGCCTACGCCCACCTGCTGGCGACGATGGCCAGCGAACTGCCGCACGCCGCGCTGTACCGGCCGGACTGGCCGGGCGCGCGTTACACCAACAGCTTCCTCGTCGCCGCGCCGGCGCCGCTGCCGGCAACACAGCCCGTGACCCTGAACGGCGTGCCGGAGCGCCATGCCGGCGCACTTTGGGACATGCTGGCGAAGCCACGCGTGATCGGCGACGAACTTCTCGCCGGCGGGAAAGTCATCCGCGATGCCTGGAACGCGGCGGCGCTGGACATGGCCGGCAACCAGGCCGCCTTTCGCCAGGGCGTTCTCGAAACCGCGCCGCCGGCGCTGCTGATGAACTGAAGTTTAAAGAGGGGTCAAGGCAGTAATAATCGGCATGCCCTGACAACGCACCAATCGCGCAAGCCATCCGCCGCGCAGAATCCGGAGAGACGATTTTTTCCTGTCGTCTTTTTCATCGCCGGTGTGCCCTTCACCCGACCGACCGCAGCTTCCTTAAAGGCCTCGCGCCCCGCGACGCGCCCGAATACCGAATCCGACATCAGCCCCATGCCCAGCGGAGGTAATCCCGCACGCCGACAACGCAGAGGTGGTCACCACTGCATCCGCAGCCCCGCATAGGCGGAATATCCTGACAGCCGTGAATTGCCCTCTGCCTGCACATCGACAAACAGTTCGGTTCCCTTGCTCAC
>JAEYXO010000139.1 GCA_023431245.1 Pseudomonadota bacterium
TGCGCGCTGCTGACCTTCTTCACCGGCAATGCCGAGCCGGTCTACACCTTCAGCGGGATGTTCGTCGACGACCTGATGGCCGACGTGCTGAAGCTGCTGACCTGTGTCGCGGTGATCACGATCCTGGTCTATGCCCGCGCCTACACGGCCGCGCGCGGCATGTTCCGCGGCGAATTCTTCGCGCTGTCGCTGTTCGCGACGCTGGGCATGATGGTGATGATCTCGGCCAACCACCTGCTGACCCTGTACCTCGGGCTCGAGCTGCTGTCGCTGTCGCTCTACGCGATGGTCGCGCTGCAGCGCGATTCGGTGCAGGCGACCGAGGCGGCGATGAAGTATTTCATCCTCGGCGCGCTGGCCTCCGGCATGCTGCTCTACGGCATGTCGATGCTCTACGGCGCCACCGGCACCCTGGAGATCACGCAGCTGGCGCAGCTGTCCGCGGATGGCGTGCGGGCGCAGGCGGTTCTGGTGTTTGCGCTGGTGTTCATCGTTGCCGGCCTCGGCTTCAAGCTTGGCGCAGTGCCGTTCCACATGTGGGTGCCCGACGTCTACCAGGGCGCGCCGACCGCGGTGACCCTGTTCATCGGCTCGGCGCCGAAGTTTGCCGCATTCGCGATCGTGATGCGCCTGCTGGCGCAGGCGCTGGGCGCGGAGGCGCTGGTCGATGAATGGCGGCAGATGCTGCTGATCATGGCGGTGCTGTCGCTGGCGGTCGGCAACCTGACCGCGATCATGCAGACCAGCCTCAAGCGCATGCTGGCCTATTCGACGATTTCGCACATGGGTTTCCTGCTGCTCGGTGTGCTCTCCGGCACCATCGACGGCTACGGCGCCGGCATGTTCTACGTGGTTGTCTATGTGCTGATGACGCTGGGCACCTTCGGCGTGATCCTGCTGCTGACCCGCGGCGGTTTCGAGGCTGATGACCTTGACGATTACCGGGGCCTCAACCAGCGCAGCCCCTGGTATGCCTTCCTGATGCTGCTGCTGATGTTCTCGATGGCCGGAATCCCGCCAACCGTCGGTTTTTACGCCAAGCTGTCGGTGCTGCAGGCGGTGGTCGGCATCGGCCTGTGGTGGGTCGCTGTCATCGCCGTGGTGTTTTCGCTGATCGGCGCCTTCTAGTACCTGCGCATCGTCAAGCTGATGTATTTCGACGAGCCCCGTGATGCCGCTCCGGTGCGGGCCGGCGGCGATGTGCGCGCGCTGCTGTCGGTCAACGGGATTGCGGTGATCGTGCTCGGCATCTCCCCGCAGCCGCTGATGGTGCTGTGCATCGAAGCCGTCCGTGCTTCGATCTAGCCGATGACCATGGACTGGAGCACTGCGGCGCTGCTGCTGCTGGCCCTGGTGTTCGCCAACCTGCCGTTTCTCACCGAACGGATCCTGTTCGTTGCCGCGGCGCCGAAAGAAGGCAAATCCTTCGGTTGGCGCCTGCTGGAACTGGTGTTGCTCTATTTCGTCGCCGGCACCGCAGCCTGGCTGATGGAGAGCCGGGCCGGGCAGGTGCACCCCCAGCGCTGGGAGTTCTACGCGGTGACTGTCTGCCTGTTCCTGGTGTTCGCCTATCCCGGCTACGTCTACCGCTATCTCTGGCGCAAGCCGGGACTGTGATCTGAAGGGGGCTGACGGTGGCCGGGGACGGGGAGTTTGCCGGGGATTTCAGCGAAACCCCCATTGAATCCGAGCCGGTGTTTGACGGCGTACTGCTGCATGTGCGCCGCGATGCGGTGCTGTTGCCGAACGGCGCCCGGGCGACCCGGGAATACATCCGCCATCCCGGTGCGGCAATGATCATCGCGCGGCCGGATCCCGACTCGATCGTGCTCGAACGGCAGTTCCGCTATCCGCTGGCCCGGCATTTCATCGAACTGCCGGCCGGCAAGATCGATCCCGGCGAGGATCCGCTGGAGACGGCGCGGCGCGAACTGCGGGAGGAGTGCGGCTACACGGCGGCGCACTGGCGTCACCTGGCCACGCTGCACCCCTGCATTTCCTATTCCGACGAACGCATCGAGCTTTACCTGGCCGACGGCCTGAACCAGGTCGGCAATGCGCTCGACGAGGACGAATTCCTCGAGGTGATGACCGTACCGCTGTCCCGTGCACTGGACTGGGTGCGCGAAGGCCGCATCACCGAGGCCAAGGCGGTGACCGGCCTGCTGTGGGCCGAAAAGATCCGCAGCGGGGAGTGGTAGCGCCCCGCGGGCGCCGGATCAGCCCTTGCGCGCGCGTGCGCGCGCGGTGGCGGCCGCGGCGCCCAGCCGGCTTACGGGGCGCAGGAAACTGCCCTGGGCGTAGAGCATTCCGGCATCCTTCAGCAGGGCCAGCGTTTCCGCGTTTTCGACGCCCTTGGCGACAACCTGGCGTTTCAGCTCCCGCGCGACGCCGTTGACGGCCTTGATGAAGACCAGGCTTTCGGCGCTGTCGCGCAGGTCCTGGGTGAAGCTGCCGTTGATCTTGAGGTAGTCGACCTCGAAGCGCTTGAGGTAATAGAACGAACTGAAACCGGTGCCGAAGTCATCCAGCGCGAAACGGGCGCCGATCGGCCGCAGCTGCTCGATGAAGGCGCTGGTGGCGTCGATGTTTTCCATTGCCGCCTTCTCGCTGACTTCGAACACCAGGCGGTCGCCCGGGACGTCGGAGGTGCGCACGATGTCGACCAGTTCCCGCACCCAGGCGGCGTCGGCCACCGAAGCCGCCGAGAGGTTGATCGAGTAGCGCCGCCGCTGGTCGCGGCCATGCTCGTGGATGTGGGTCAGCATCCGCGCCACCACGCGCTGGTCCAGCGCCGGTGCATAACCCAGCGATTCCGCGGTGCCCATGAACTGCGCCGCCTCGGCCCAGTTGCCGCGGTCGTCGCGGATGCGCAGGAAAATTTCGTGGTGCACTTCATTGCCGGTGCTGAGCTGTACTGCGGGCTGCACGTAGAGCGCCAATTCGTCCTGGTCAAGCGCCTCGGTGATCAGCCGCGACCAGTGCGTGCGGCGGTGACTCGAGCGCAGGGCGTCCGAGGCGGGGTTGAACAGCGCCACGCGGTTGCGGCCCTGGTCCTTGGCCTGGTGGGTGGCGGTGTCGGTTGCGGCGAGCAGGGTATTCCAGTCGCTGCCGTGCAGCGGGTACAGTGCAATGCCGATCGAGGCGGTGATGCTGGAAACCACGCGGTTGGGCGCGGTTTCCAGGCGGTAATTCTGCACGGCGTCGAGGACGACGGCGGCGGTCGACAGCACCTCCTCACGGCCGGCGTCGTGCAGGTGCAGCACGAACTGGTCTTCGCCGACGCGGAACAGTTCCCCGCCGCGGTCACGGGCCACGTTGCGCAACACGCCGGAGAGGCCCAGCATCAGCTGGTCGCCGGCGCCGTGGCCGAAGACCGTGTTGATGCGCTTGAAGTGGTCCATGTCGACCAGCACCACCGCGCCGGACTGCCCGGTGTTCAGCGCGTTTTCCACCCGGCGCTTCAGTGCGCCGCGGTTGGGCAGGTCGGTCAGCGCGTCATGCAGCGCGACATGCTCGGCGCGGCGGATCGCCAGGTGCTGTTCGGTGACGTCGCGCGCGGTGCCCCGGATGCCGAGCATCCGGCCGTTTTCGTCGCGTGTGATCCGGGCGTTGATGCCGATCCAGCGGTCTTCGCCGCGCGCGGTCGTGAGGTGGGTGACATGGTTCTGCACTTCGCCGCTGCGGTGCAGGGTCGACAGGAAGCGGCGGTTCGGCACATGCGCGCCGTTGGCCTCGAAGCTGAAGAAACAGCGGCCGATCAGGTCCTGCGGCGCAAGGCCGAAAATTTCGTGGGCTGCGGCGTTCAGATAGGTGAAACGGCCTTCGGCGTCGGTCTGCCAGATCAGGTCATGTGATGTCTCGACGAGATCGCGGTAACGGCCCTCACTCTCGATCAGCAGCTGGATGATGCGGCGTTTCTCGGCCAGTGTTTTCTTGACGCTGGCGAGTTCGCGCGAGGTTTTTTCCGCAAATCCGCCGCCGTTGGCCTGGACCAGCCGGTCGATGACTTCACGGGGGTAACGGCGGTGCCCGCCCTCCGTGCGCAGGGCGCCGAGGATGCCCTGTTCGTCCCAGCGCCTGAGCTTCTGCGCGGAGATGCCGAGCAGGCGCGAGGTCTGCTCCATGGTGTAGGAGTGCTCGTGTTCGGACATGTCCTCGGTCTTGCCTTGCCCCTGGGCCCGGGATGGCCTTTTCCGCAGTGTAGCAGAGCCCCGCTGATGGTGTTTTTTCACGCTCATTCCCGCGGTTCAGTGGACTAGCGCCGGTTCCTGCAGGCTGTTCTGCCGGGAAACCAGCCGCTGCATCAGTTTCAGGTCACGGGTGGTCAGGCGCAGCGCGGCATCAACCCAGACGCCGACCACGTCTTCGAGTTCCTCGAAGGTGATCTGGTGCACGCGGCGGCGCACCGCGGCGAGGGCGGCCATGCCGTTGCGCGAGCGCGAGCGCTGCTTGATCAGTGCGTTGACCGCGGCTTCACCCTCGCCATCCCCGGCGACCACATCAATGACACCCAGATCGCGCATTTCCTCGGCGGTGTAGATCCTGCCCGAGGAGATGATGCTTTCGGCGGTGCGCTGGCCGACCTTGCGGTCAAGGAAGGAGTAGGCGCCCATGCCCGGGAACAGGTTGAACAGGATTTCCGGAAAACCGAAGCGTGACCCCCTTTCGGCGACGATGACATCGCTCGACAGCGCCGCTTCGAAGCCGCCGCCCAGGCATTCGCCCTGCACCAGCGACACGGTGGTCACCGGCAGGTCGTGGCCGACGTAGTTGCGGTAGAGCACGTCGATGCAGGCGCGGCCGTAGGTCGCCAGCGCGTTGCGGTCGCGGCGGTCGATCTTCTGGCGGAACAGGTCGAGGTCGCCGCCGAGATTGAACACGCCGGGCATGCCGGAGGCGAGGATCACGTATTCGATGGGTTCGCTGCCGTTCCCGCAGTCGATCGTGCCGCCGCTTTCAGCGACGAAGTTGTAATAGGCGCGGATATCGGCGAGCAGTCCCGGATTGAAGCAGGGGCGCGGCGCCGCGGTCCAGTGCGACCACAGTGCCCGGGTCTGGCGGTCGAAATGCGCATGCAACTGCGGCGAGAAGCGGAACTCGGTGTGGGCGGTGAAATCCGGACGGACTGCGGCATGGTGGGCGTCGATGACGGCTGCCGGCACTTGCATTTCCATGATGTGTCTCCCTGTTTGATGTGTTGATCGGGCGGGGCCTGCTGTGTTTTCCCGGGATTGATTAGAGGCCAGGATGCGCGGGCCGGCAAATCTAACAAAATGAGAGATTTTAAAATACATAATAAAAACATGTATTTACATGAACAATCTGGCGCCGGACCGCCATGGATGGCGCGTCAGGCCCTGCCGTACGCCATGGCTTGTGGCCGGTCCCGGCCGGGACCGCGCGGTGGCGCTTCCGGTGAACCGCGATGGAACCGTTTGACTCGCGAGGGGTGACCCGTTAAAACCATGCGCTGGTCACGACACCCCCGATACGCGTACTCCTCCTACTGCCGATGCTGCGCGCCTTCCTGAAGCTGTTGCTGGGCCTCATGTTCCGGGTACGCGTGGACGGCCGGATCGATGCGCTGCTGCGCGGGCGGCCGCTGGTGCTGGCCAGCCACGACTCCCTGTTCGATGCCCTGCTGGTCGCGCTGTTCCTGCCCGGCGCGCCGCTGATCGTGCTGCCGCGGGCGCTTGCCGGGCATCGCATCGGCGCCCTGGTGCGGCGCCTAGCCGACTGTGTCGAACCGGGGGATGCCGGCGGCGCCGCGGTCAAGCGCCTGGTGCGCGAGGTGCGGGCGGGGCGTCCGGTGGTGATGTTTCCTCAGGACCGGGTGAGCACCACCGGCAGCACGATGAAAGTCTATGGCGCCGCCGGAGTCGTTGCGCTGCGTGCGGATGCCGATGTCATTCCGCTGCGCATCCACGGCACGCTGCACACGCGCTGGGCGGCGACCGGCCCGCGCTGGCCGCGGCGGCGTTTCCCGAAGGTGACGATGCAGCTGCTGCCGCCGGTGCGTTTTGCGCCGCCGGCTGCCGGTGGCGCCGGTTCGCGGCGCCAGCGCATCAACGATGAACTGCAGGGCATCATGCAGCGGGCCTGGGCCGCAGCCGGGCCGCGGCACTCGCTGTTCCGGGCGCTGCTGGAGGCGGCTGCGCTGCACGGCCGCCGCAACCGCATCTTCGAGGATGTCCGCGGCCAGATCACCACCTATGCCGATCTGCTGAAGGGGTCGTTTGCACTGGGCCGGCTGACCGCCGGGTTCACACAGCCGGGTGAGCGCGTGGGCGTGCTGATGCCGAACATCGGGGCCACCGTGTGTCTGGTTTTCGGGCTGGTTTCGCGCGGCCGGGCGGCGGCGATGCTCAACTATTCCAGCGGAGCCGAATCGGTGCGCGGCGCCTGCGCGGCGGCCACCATCAGGACCGTGATCACTTCACGCAGCTTCGTCGAGGTCGCCCGCCTGCAGCACCTGCTCGAGGCGCTGTCCTCCTGCCGGATAGTCTATGTCGAGGACTTGCGCGGAGCGATGCGCCTTGCCGACAAGCTGTGGATCCTGCGCGCGCTGCTGCATCCGCGCAGCGCGCTGCCGGATACCGATCCCGCGGCGACCGCGGTGGTGCTGTTCACGTCGGGCTCCGAGGCGCGTCCCAAGGGCGTCGCGCTGTCACAGGAGGGCATGCTGGCATCGATGGCGCAGCTGCGAGCGGTGATCGACTTCGGCCCCGACGACAAGTATCTGAATGCGCTGCCGATGTACCACATTTTCGGCCTGGTGGTCGGCACGCTGATGCCGCTGCTGACCGGCACCCGGCTCTTCCTCTACACCAATCCGCTGCATTACAAGGTGATTCCGGAATACGCCTACA
>JAEYXO010000252.1 GCA_023431245.1 Pseudomonadota bacterium
GCTGAACGGCCTGATCTGGGGCAGCATCGTCGGCTTGTTTGCGTTCCTGATATACCACAGCTGGCAGCTTGGACTGGTGATGACCGGGGCGATGGTGCTGAACCTGCTGCTGGCGGCGGTCATGGGCGTGGCGATTCCGCTGGTGATGGAAAAGCTGGGCCGCGATCCCGCGATGGGCTCGAGCGTGATGATTACCGCGATCACCGACAGCGGCGGGTTTTTCATTTTCCTTGGTCTGGCCACGCTTTTCCTGGTCTGAGATTCCGCCATCAATGGCCAGAACATCAAAAAACTCGGCATTGCTGAAGCAGGCACATGTCCTGCAGCAGCAGGGGCGGCGCGAAGAGGCCGAAACGGTGTTGCGCAGGCTGCTGGCGACACGTCCCGATGACGCCGATGCGCTGTATCAGCTGGCCCTGCTGCAGGCCGACGCCGGAGCCTATTCGGAAGCCTATTTCCATGCGATATCGGCGATTGAGGCAAGCCCGGCGAACCTTGATGCCCGTGCGCTGCTCGGGCGCATCCAGGCCGAAAGCGGTTCGGTCGAGGCCGCCTTGTCGACTTACGACGACGCGCTGCGCATCGCTCCGCAGGATGCCCGGATCCTGTTTGGCCGTGGCGTCGTGTTGCAGCGGCTGGGCCGGCTGGAGCAGGCGCTGGACAGTTATGCGCGGGCGCTGGACGTTTCTCCGGAGCAGGCGGAGTTGTGGTGCAATCACGGCAACGTGCTGTTTTCGCTGCGGCAGTACGAACCGGCATTGCACAGCTTTGATGAAGGATTGCGCCGTATGCCGGGCGTGGCCCTGCTGCATTTCAATCGCGCCAACACCCTCAATGCACTGGGACGGGTGACCGAAGCGCTCGCGGCGTACGACAATGCCCTCGCCCTGGAGCCCGGAAACGCGGACATGCGCAACAACCGCGGCAACGCAAGGCTGGAGGCAGGCGACAGCGCTGGTGCAGCCGGGGATTTCCGGCGCATGATTGCCGATGCTCCCGGAGATGCGCGGGGCTACAACGGACTGGGCGTGGCGATGGAGCAACAGGGTGCGCTGAAGGAGGCTGCCGACCTGTACCGATGCGCCATTCAGCGGGCTCCCGATTTTGCCGATGCCCGTCACAATCTGGCTCTGGTGCACTTGCGCAGCAGGAATTTCACCGAGGCCTGGGCTGAATACGAGCACCGCTGTGATCCCTCGGGTTATCGGGACAGCATGCGCAAAAATCCTGCATCGGTTGCGTTGTTCGAAAAGCTCCCGCGCTGGACGGGCAAGCCGGTGGAAGGCACTGTCGGTCTGTGGAGCGAGCAGGGCATTGGCGACCAGATCCTGTTTTCAACGCTTGTTCCGGAGCTTGTGGAAACCGGCCAGCCCTTCGTTTACGAGGTCGACGGGCGCTTGCTGCCGGCGTACCGACGCGTGTTCCCGAAACTGCACTTTGTGGCGATGTCCGATCCGCCCGACAGTGCATTGACCACGGCGGCTGCCGCGCTGTTTTGCGGTTCACTGCCGGGGCTGTTCCGGCCCACAACCGAAAGTTTTGCGCGCCAGCCGCGCAGATTGCTGCAGGCGGCTCCGGAGCGGGTTGCGCATTACCGCAGCCGCATCGGTGAGGGTTTCCGCATCGCCCGGGCCTGGCGCAGCGCACGCCAGGGGCGCCTGGGCCGCAGCAAGAGCGTCAACCTGACGGACTTTGCCCCTTTTCTGGCTGTGCCCGGCGTCCGCTGTGTCGATGTCCAGTATGGCGATACGGTCGCCGAGCGCGCGCAACTGGCGCAGGCGAATGGTGCAGGTCTGCTGCATTTTGATGGAATCGACTATTACAATGATCTTGATGAGGTTCTCGCCATCCTCGAAGCCTGTGATCTGCTGATTACCACCAGCAATGCCAATGCGCACTTGGCTGCGGCCCTGGGCAAGCCGGTCTGGCTGCTTTATCCCGGGGAGCGCGCGCCCTTCCATTACTGGGCGCATCGCGGCGATCATCGCTGCCTGTGGTATCCGTCGGTGGAGATCATTTCCGCGCCGGAACTCGATGACTGGCCGAAACTGATCGCGTACACCGCAGAAAAACTGCGGGCACTGGTTGCGGAGCGAGGCTGAGGGTATGGCCGCTCCGGATCTCGCGATCATCGGCTCTGGCCCCGGCGGCTACCGTGCCGCGGTGCTGGCGGCCCTGCGCGGCCTGAAGGTCGCGATCATCGAGAAAAACACCTGGGGTGGCACCTGCCTCAACCGCGGCTGCGTGCCGAAAAAAACCTGGTACCACAGCGCCTGCATCATGGCGGATGCCGCCGGGTATCCGGAACGCGGCATCGGCGGGACGCTGTCGGCCGATTTTGCGCAGGCCTGGCGTCACCAGCGACAGGTCGTCGGCACCGTGCGCGACAGTTATGCCGATTACCTCGGCCGGCTGGGTATCCGGCGACTGCAGGGCCATGCGAGTTTCGAGGGCTCGCGAAGGCTGCGGGTGGGCGATGTTCCGGTCGAGGCGCGGCAGATCATCATTGCCACCGGTTCGCAGCCTTGGCTGCCCGCACCCCTGCAGCGGATCCCCGGACGGATACTGACGACGGACGATCTGTTCGACACGCCGCCGCCGCCCGGCCGGCGCGTTGCGGTGCTGGGTTCGGGTGCCGTCGGTACGGAGATGGCGTTCATCCTGTCCCGGCTGGGTCTCGAGGTGGTCTGGCTTGCCGGGCGCGAGCCGCTGTCTTCCTCGGCGTTCAGCACGCCGGCACGCCTGGCGCTGCGCGAAGCCCTGGTCGCGGCCGGAATCGCGCCACGGCTGCAGGCCCGCATCGCCGCTGCCGATGCGGCGGATCACGGCGTCACGCTGACCCTGGCCGATGGCGACCGGCTTCAGGTCGACTGGGTACTGGCCGGCACCGGCCGTCGCCCCTGCACGGAAGGGCTGGCGCTGGAACGTGCCGGCATCAGCTGCGATGCACAGGGCCACGTTCTTATCGACGGACACAACCGGGCGGCGCCCGGCGTGTACGCCATCGGTGATGTGGCGAATCCCGGCATGAGCGCCAATCATGCGCTGGCCGATGCCACGGTGGCGGTCTCCGACATTCTCGATCCCGGGAGCAGCCGGCGTCGGGATGAGCGGGTGCCCCAGGCCGTTTACTCCGCACTGGAACTGGCGCGTGTCGGCCTGAACGAGGACGCCGCCGAGGCGCAGGGCCTGGAACCGGCGGCCGGGTTCACCTCGCTGGATCTCAACCCCGCCGCGCTGGCCGCGGGGGAGCGCGGCGGATTCCTGCGGCTGGTCGCCGACCTCGACAGCGGTCATCTGCTGGGCGCCGAACTCGCCGGCCGCGGCGCGGGTGAGCTGATCAGGCTGCTGGGCCTGGAGTTCGGCACGCCTCAGGCCCTGTCACGGCTGGCGTCGGCCGCCTACAATCATCCGGCGCGCGCCGAGGAAATCCTCAATGCCGTGGAAACACTGGCGTCGCGCTGGGGCATGG
>JAEYXO010000281.1 GCA_023431245.1 Pseudomonadota bacterium
CCTCCTGCCCGCCGCGCGCGGTGAGGCTGGCATGCAGGTTGCCGGCATCGGGAAGCACGGGCTCCTGTTCAACCATCACCACACGCAGGCCGTCCTGGCGGCGGATGGCGCCGTCATCGAGCGCGCCGCGGCCGGCAATGATGTTGAGCAGCGAGGATTTGCCGGTGCCGTTGCGGCCGATGAGGCCGATGCGTTCACCGTCATGGACGGTCAGGTTGGCGCGGTCGAGCAGCGGATGCAGGCCGAATGCGAGTTCGGCGTCGTCTATCGTCAATAAAGCCATGGGCCGAGTATAACGGCCGGCCCTTGCGGCGCCGGACCGCATCCCTGCAAGCTGCGGACGCAGAACGGTTTTTTCCCCGCAGTCACCATCCACAGCGCACAGCACGACGGACGACATTTGCCGCCGCACTGCATCGCCCTCGAAGATTATTTATAAGTATATGATTTTATTTATATTTTTTGATAGTTTAACAAATGGGCAATCCGGCAAAAACCCAGCCCGGCAAGCCACTTAGGGCGGTCATCGACATCCTGCGCACAGGCTTATCCACAACAACTGTGGAAAAGCGGAATAAGCCCTTGCCGTCCAACAGTTTTGCGCGGACCGGCAAACGGGCGCGCTTGCCCATAACGCGCGTGGCGGCTACAGTTACGCGAATTTTTTCGCAGCAGTTCCCGCAACACTCACCGGAAAATACCGCGTGTTATCCATCATTGAAGCTGCCGGCTGGCCGATCTGGCCCCTGATCCTCTGTTCCGTCATCGCACTCGCCATCATCGGCGAACGCCTGTGGTCGCTGCGCCAGAACGTGGTGCTGCCGAAAAACACCCTCACCCATGCCGTGCAGGCCTATCGCCAGAACGGCGTCACGCCGCAGCTGCTGACGCAGCTTGCCGCAAGCTCCCCGCTGGGCCAGATCCTCGCCGCGGGCCTGCGCAACGAGAAACGCAGCCCCGCGGTGATGAAGGAGTCGATCGAGGAGGCCGGCCACCTCGTCGCCATCGATCTCGAGCGTTTCCTGACCAGCCTCGGCACCATCGCCGCGATCGCGCCGCTGCTGGGCCTGTTCGGCACGGTGATCGGCATGATCGAAATCTTCGGCTCCCAGGGCCCGCAGGGCAGCAACCCGCTGGCGCTGGCCCAGGGCATCTCGATCGCGCTCTACAACACCGCCTTCGGCCTGGTCGTCGCGGTGCCGAGCATGGTGTTCTACCGCTACTTCCGCACCCGCGTCGATGCGCTGCTGGTCGAGATGCAGATGCAGGCCGTGAAGCTGGTGGAAATCGTCCACGGCGAACGCGATGCCTGAGACGGACCGCCGGGGAATACGCGCATGAGGTTCCGCACCCGCGCCTTCCGCGAGGAGCCGGAGATCAACTTCATCCCGCTGATCGACGTGCTGCTGGTGATCCTGATTTTCCTGATGGTCACCACCACCTATTCGCGCTTCGCCGAACTGCAGATCAACCTGCCCACCGCCGAGGCCGGCAAGCCGCCGGAACGCCCGGAACAGATCGACGTCGGCGTCGACGCGAGGGGCAACTACACGATCAACAAGGCCGCGGTCGCCGGCGGCAATGCCGCCGCGCTCGGTGCCGCGCTGAAAACCGCCGCCGGCGACATGAAGGATCCGGTCGTCGTCATCAATGCCGACGCCAACGCCGCGCACCAGGCCGTGGTGCGGGTGATGGAGGCGGCGCAGCGTGTCGGTTACGCCAGGATCACCTTCACCACCCAGGCGCCGAAATAAGCCGGCGCGTCCGGAAACGTTTTTCCGCGGGGCCGTCGACGGCCCCCGCCAAACGGGCTACCCTTCCCCCGTCATGTCCGCCCCCGAACACTGGCAACACCGCAAGCTGAAAAGCCGGCTGCTGCTGCCGCTGGCCGCCCTCTTCGCCGTCGTCGCGGCGGCGCGGCGCCTCGCCTGGAAAAGCGGCCTGCTGCGCAGCCGGCACCCCGGGGTGCCGGTCATCATTGTCGGCAACATCACCGCCGGCGGCACCGGCAAGACGCCGCTGGTGCTGTGGCTCGCGCGTTTCCTGCGGGAGCGCGGCATGCACCCGGCCATCATCAGCCGCGGCTACGGCGCCGCGCGCACTGATCCGCGGCCGGTGCCCGCGGACGGCAGCGCGGCGGACTTCGGCGACGAACCCGTCCTGATGGCGCAGCGCGCAGACTGCCCCGTATGGGTCGGCGCCGACCGCGCCGCCGTCGCGGAAGCGGTGCGCGGTTCGCACCCCGAAGTCGATGTCATCCTCAGCGACGACGGCCTGCAGCATTACCGGCTCGCGCGCGATGTCGAGATCGCGGTGATCGACGGCGCACGCGGCCTCGGCAACGGCTGGCCGCTGCCGGCCGGGCCGCTGCGCGAGCCGCCCTCGCGCCTGGCGGAGGTCGATGCCGTGGTCGTCAATGGCGGCAATCCGGACGGCGCGTTTCCGCAGGCACTGCCGATGCGCCTGCAGGGAGACCGTTTCCGCAACCTCGGCATGCCGCAGCATGTGGTGACGGCCGCGCATTTCCGCGGCATGCCGGTGCATGCCGTCGCCGGCATCGGCCATCCGCCGCGCTTTTTCGCACAGCTGCGCGAACTCGGGCTGGCATGCAGCGAACATCCCTTTCCCGACCATCACCCCTTCCGCACCGCCGATCTCGCCTTCGGCGACGACGCGCCGGTCGTGATGACCGAGAAGGATGCGGTAAAATGCGCCGCATTCGCGACCGACAATCACTGGGCGCTCGTCGTCGATGCCGGAGTCGATCCACGACTCGGCGAACTCGTCACCGCCCGTCTCTCCCAGGCTGCCCGACATGGATGAAAAACTGCTCGACATACTGGTGTGCCCGGTCTGCAAGGGCCCACTGCTGTACCGCAAGGCGGCCGCCGAATTCATCTGCAAGCCCTGCCGCCTCGGCTACCCGGTCCAGGACGGCATCCCGGTGATGCTGGAAGAGGACGCGCGCAAGCTGCCCCCGGAGGAGGAGGTCTAGGGATCGAGGATTGAGGATCGGGCAAACCCGCCCCTCACTCCTCACTCCTCACTCCTCACTCCTCACTCTTCACTCCTCACTCCGCAATGAAATTCACCGTCGTCATCCCGGCCCGCTACGCCTCCACGCGGTTTCCCGGCAAGCCGCTGGCCGACATCGGCGGCAGGCCGATGGTGGTGCGTGTCGCCGAACGCGCCGAACGCAGCGGCGC
>JAEYXO010000285.1 GCA_023431245.1 Pseudomonadota bacterium
CATACCGTTCCTTTTGACTATTTGTGGCCCGCGGGTCGCGCGGGTGTAGGAATATTCATGTTGTCGGGGTCGGATCAATCACGGCTCTGTGGGCATTGCTGTGCCGTATGTAGGCGAAAGTATAGAAACTTCACGCGTCTGATCCAAGGCATGCACGACGAAGAAATGACTTGGCGGAAGATCAACGGGCTTTGAGCCCGAGCCGCCGCGCCAGCTTGTGCAAATTGCTGGGATCGAGATCCAGCAGGTGCGCGGCCCGTGCCCAGTTATTGTCCTGTGCCGCCAGCGCCTGACGTATGGCCTGGCGTTGGCAAGCGGCGACCACCACGCGCAGCGGCCGGCCTATCGGCACCGCGGCGGCTTCGGCGGTCGTCTTGATAGTGGACTCGGGGGACAGCGGGGCGGGACTGTCGAGGTCCATCAGGGCGGGAGAGAGAGTCACAATGTCATTGCGATCAACGCCCTGACCGACTGCCTTGAGCGCTGCGCGGCTGACCACGTGCTCGAGTTCGCGCACATTGCCCGGCCAGTGATAACGCTGCAGCGCAGCTTCTGCTTCCGCGGAAAGGCGCAAGCTGCGCAGCCCCAGGCGTGCCCGGTTCAACTCGAGAAAATGTCCGGCCAGCATCGGAACATCCTCGCTGCGTTCCCGCAAAGCGGGAATCGGTATTGGGTAGACCGACAACCGGTGATACAGATCGGCGCGAAACGAACCGTCGCGCACATGGTCCCGCAGATTGCGGTTGGTGGCGGCAATCACGCGGACATTGACATGCCGGGGTTGGTCGGCGCCCAGGCGCTGGATTTCACCGTTCTGCAGCGTACGCAGGAGTTTGGCCTGGATGGCCAGAGGCAGTTCTCCGACTTCATCGAGGAACAGCGTGCCACCGTCGGCGGCCTCGAATCGCCCCGGGCGATCGGCCGCGGCGCCCGAGAAGGCGCCCTTGACGTGACCAAACAGTTCGCTTTCGGCAAGCGATTCCGGCAGCGCGGCGCAGTTCACGTGCACCAGCGCCTTGTCGCGGCGCCGGGACAGCCGGTGCAGGCGGTGTGCAAACAGCTCCTTGCCGACGCCGGTTTCTCCGGACAGCAGCACCGGAAGTTCGGTATCGGCAACGATGTCCAGCTCATGCAGAACCCGCGTGATGGCTCCGCTTTGGCCGATGATCAGGGACTCTTCGGTCTGCGATGCATCCGGCGGAGCGTTTGTGTTCCGGGAAATCCGCAGCGCCCGGATTTCGGTTTCCAGCCGGGTGACGCGGATCGTGGCTTCGATCAGGACGAGGAAGCGTTGCAGCTCAGCTTTGGTGTTCGCGTCGAAGGTGGTGGCCTCCAGCGCATCCAGCGTGATAAGGCCCCAGAGACGGCCTTCGGTATGCAGCCGTGCGCCCATGCAGTCGTGCACCGGCAGCGGCTCGCCGGCGTGGCCGTTGACCAGGCCGTCGTACGGGTCGGGCAGGATGCTGTCGTGATCGAAGCTGGTGATCCCCCGGCGCGCGAGGATGGCGGCAAGGCGCGGATGCTGGCTGACGGCGAACCGCCGGCCCAGCGCCTCGCGTGCAAGTCCGTCCGTGGCGATGGGGCGCAGGTGGTCATTGTCCAGTTGCAACAATGCAACCGCATCGCAACGGAAATGGCTGCGTAGGGTGCTGACCAAACGTTGCAGCCGGATGGCCTGCGGGAGATCGCTGACGAGATCGGTCAGTAGCAGCTGTTCGAACACGGTCATTCTCACCGTATAGGGTTTGTTTAACTGTAGCAAGTAAGGGTTGATTATACCTTGTTGTATATAAATTATTGTTTTATTTGAATATTATTTCTGGCACGCTTATCGCATTATCTCTTGGAAACTTTTTATCGGAGACCCCGAATGAATGCGAATCTGATCGACCAATCGCTGGGACAGCTGGCCCGGAGAATCGCCGGCGCGACCCGCGTGTTTCACGAGAACAGCCTCGATTTCTGCTGCGGCGGCAAGCACAGCCTGCGCGAGGCCGCTGCGGCCCGGGGCCTGGATGCCGGTGCGATTGCCGAGCGCCTGTCCAGACTGCAGTCCTTTGCGCAAGCGGGCGAGCACAATTGGGCGGCCGCCCCTGCGGCCGAGCTGATCGACCATATCCTGAATCGGTACCATGAGGTGCACCGGGAGCAGTTGCCCGAACTGATCCGGCTGGCCAGAAGGGTCGAGCAGGTGCATGGCGAACGGCAGGACTGTCCTGCCGGACTCGCCGATCACCTGGCGGCGATGCAGCAGGAGCTGGAAAGCCACATGCAGAAGGAAGAGCAGGTGTTGTTCCCGATGCTCCTGGGCGGCCACGGGGCTGCGGCTTTCGGGCCGATCAGCGTCATGCGCATGGAGCATGAACAGCATGGGGAGGCCCTGCAGCGTCTGGCGGAGATCACTCATGACATCTCGCTGCCGCGGGATGCCTGCAACACCTGGCGCGCGCTGTATCTGGGGCTGCGGGCCCTGCGCGATGACTTGATGGAGCATATCCATCTCGAAAACAACATCTTGTTCGAGGGGGCTGCCGGTGCCCTGGATTCCTGAACGAGGGTGATGGC
>JAEYXO010000310.1 GCA_023431245.1 Pseudomonadota bacterium
GCGAAGTACAACCAGGCGGCGAGGATGTCGCGGGCTGCGGCGAGGGAGTTCAACTGGGGACAGCCATTGAGGCCGTCATTCCGGCGAACGCCGGAATCCAGGAATCCACTTCAAGCCCCTGGATTCCGGCTCGCGCCGTGCGCGTCCGGAATGACGTCAAAAAAACAGGTGATCGTGAAAGACCACCCCCGGACATCACAACACGCCGGACAATCCGCCGTCGACGTTGATGCAGCAGCCGGTGACATAACTCGCGGCATCCGAGGCGAGGAAGGCAATGACGTTGGCAACTTCGGCCGCCTCGCCCATGCGCTTCATCGGCACGGTCTTGCCGGTGTCGGCGTAATGCTGTTCAACCGTCTTGTTGTTGCGTGCGGCGCCACGCTCCTGCTGCTTGGACTTGATCTTGCCCACCGCCACGACGTTGACCAGGATGTTGTCGGCCGCCAGTTCCTTGGACAGGCCCTTGGACAGGGCCAGGCCCGCGGCGCGGCTGACAGTGGTCGGGAACATCGCGGCGCCCGGCTGCTTGGCGCCGACCATGTTGAGGCTGATGATGCGGCCGCCGCCGACCTTCTTCATGTGCGGGATCGCCGCGCGCGCGGTGCGCACCTGGGCCATCACCTTGATTTCCATGTCGAGGTCCCAGAAGCTGTCTTCGACCTTGTCGAAGGCGATCTGGCCCGAACCGCCGGCGTTGTTGACGACGATGTCGAGGCGGCCGAAGTGTTTTGCGGTGTCCTCGATGAAACGCTCCATGTCGCCCGCCTTGGAGGCATCGGCGACGATGCCCAGCACGTCGCCGCCCTGCTTCTTCAGTTCGGCGGCAAACGCGTCGATCAACTCCTTGCGGCGCGCGCAGAACGCGACTTTCGCGCCCTCGGCGACCAGACGCCGCACGACGGCCTCGCCGATGCCTTCGGTGCCGCCGGTGACGGCAGCGACCTTGCCCTTCAATCCGAGTTCCATGATGTGAATCCTTTCCGTATTTCAGCAGCGGTTTTGCGGGAGGCGCGATTGTGACACATCGGGCTGCGGCCGACGATGTCTGGCCCGCGCGCCCCGGTCGCGGTAGACTCGCCGCCCATGATCATCGCCATCCCTGACGACTACCACAATCTGGTCCACACACTCGACTGCCTGAAGACGCTGGAAGGGCACGAGGTGCGGATTTTCAACGACGTTGCGCCCGCCGAAGACCGCCTGGTCGCGAATCTGCGCGAGGCCGACATCATCGTGCCGATCCGCGAGCGCACGCGATTCACCCGCGGCATCATCGAACAGCTGCCGAAGCTGAAGCTGTTCAGCCAGACCGGCCGCAGTTTCCACCACATCGACGTCGAGGCCTGCAACGACCACGGCGTCGCGATCCTGTCGGGCGGACATCCCTCCCCCCACACGGTGGCGGAGCACACCTGGGCGCTGATCATGGCCAGCTGGCGCGATGTCGCGCGCGAATGCGACGGCATGCGCAAGGGCATCTGGCGCTCGCGTTTCAACACCGGCCTGCATGGCAAGACGCTGGGGATCCTCGGCCTGGGTACCATTGGCGGGCTGATCGCGCGCACCGGTGCCAGCTTCGGCATGCGCGTGCGGGTCTGGGGCCGTGAAAACTCCCTCAATGCCGCCAAAGCCGCGGGTTACGAAGTCGCCACCAGCCAGGACGACCTGTTCGAGCAGGCCGATGTGCTGGTGATCATGGCCCGGCTGTCGAAGGACACGCGCGGCTTGGTGAAGGCGGCGCATCTGGCGCGGATGAAACCCTCTTCCCTGCTGATCAACACCGCGCGCGCCGAACTGATTGAACCGGGCGCGTTGGTCGCGGCACTGAAAGCCGGGCGCCCCGGCATGGCCGCCACCGATGTCTACGAGAATGAACCTGTGCAGCACGGCGACCACCCACTGCTGAAACTCGACAATGCGCTGTGCAGCAACCACAGCGCCTGGCTGGAAAAAGGCACTTACGAAGCCTACTTCGGCGAAGCCTTCGCCCATGCCGCCGCCTTTGCCGCCGGGCAAGTCACGCAGTTCGCCAACTCACCAAAACCCCGATAAAACAATTAGTTAAACAGAATCTTCGGCATCAGCCCGGTAAGCCCGGACAGCGGCGCCCTTGGCTTCCGCTGCCAATCAGGGTATAAGGGATATATAACCACCGCGGTCCGCAAGGGCCGCGGTTTTTTTCTGGCGGCTGCGGCCGCCAATGTCTTTTTTGAGCACTGATGAGAACCGCCATGTCCAAAAAACCGCCCATCACCGTCTCCTCCCTCGACCTGGAGCGGCTTGAAACCCTGATCGAATCCACGCCTGACACGGCATTCCCGGGCAAGGCCGCGCTGCTCGACGAACTCGGCCGCGCGACCGTGCTCGAACCCGAGCAGATGCCGCCCGATGTCGTCACCATGAACTCCACGGTGCGCTTCTCGGTCGCGGACTCCGGCAAGGAGTTTGAACTGACCCTGGTGTATCCGAGGGATGCCGGCGGCGAGGGCCGCATTTCGGTGCTCGCTCCGGTGGGCGGCGCCTTGCTCGGGCTGTCGGTCGGTGCGGCACTGGAATGGACCCTGCCTGACGGCCAGAACACCACGGTGCGGGTCAGCGCAATCACCTACCAGCCGGAACGTGCCGGCGAGCACCACCGTTAGGACGCGCGCTCAAACCGCGGTGCGGCGGGTGTCGCTCTCGACGCGGTTGCGCCCCGACTCCTTGGCCCGGTAGAGCGCGCGGTCGGCGCGCAGCAGCGCGGCATCGGCGCCGTCGTCATCCTTGGACAGCGCTGAAACCCCGATGCTGACCGTCACGCCGATCTCCAACTCTCCATCCGAGGCCGGAGAGGCTGCGATCCCGCGGCGCAGCCGCTCTGCAAACTCCACCGCCGCCGCCGGCGTGGCACCCGTCAGCAGCACCGCGAACTCTTCACCGCCGAGCCGGCCGCAGGCATCGACTTCGCGGATGCCCTTGCGGATCAGCTCCGCGATATGGCGTAAAACCATGTCGCCGACGGGATGGCCATGGGTGTCGTTGACCTGCTTGAAATCGTCGACATCAAGCATCAGCACCGCGGCCTGCTGCTCCGGGAAACGCCGGATGCGGGCATGTTCCTCCTCCAGCCACGCGATGAACGCGCGGCGGTTGGGCAGGCCGGTCAGCATGTCGGTGGTCGCAAGCTCGCGCAGTTCGTTCTCCAGCCGCTTGCGCTCGGTGATGTCCTCGATGATGCGCAGGAAATA
>JAEYXO010000362.1 GCA_023431245.1 Pseudomonadota bacterium
TCGTAACCGGCCGCAATCGCGGCAAGGATACGGTCGCCGTGCTGGTGGCGCGCCTCGCCGATCGCCAGCGCTGCGGAGATGACCACGCAGCCCGGGTGCAGCATCGAACCCACGTGCACGTCATCGGCATCGATGCTGCCCGAACAGGTGGCATTGACGAAGGTGGCACGCTCGGGATCGCTGCGGTCCTGGCTGAACAGCAGCGTCGACTGGCCGTTGCCGCCGAGTTCGCGCGCGAGATTGATCGTCCACGCGCTCCAGGGCATGCGCTGGCCGAGCGAGGCCACCCGCAGGTAATCCAGCAGAAATACGGTCAGGGCTTCGCGGACTTCAGGCGGCAGATCCGCATACCGGAGTCCGGCGGCAAACTCGGCGAAGCGGCGGGTTGCGCCCCGCGCGGTGTTCTCCGCCACTTCAGTTGCCCTTGATTTTGCCGGTGGTGATGACCTTGCCCCATTTCTCGTAATCGGCCTTGTGGTACGCGGCCAGCGCCGCGGGGGTGCCGCCGGAAGGCTCGGCGCCATCGAGCGCGAGGGCCTTTTTGATGTCGTCGGTCACCAGCACCTTGTTGCCGGCGGCATTGATCCGCTCCACGACTGCGGCGGGCAGGCCGGCCGGACCATAAAGGCCCCACCACTGGCTGGATTCGAAACCCTTGATCGTTTCGGCGACCGTGGGCAGCTCCGGTGCAATGGCGATGCGTTTTGCGCTGGTCACCGCGAGCGCTTTCAGGCGTCCGGCACGCACCTGCGCCGACACGCTGGGATAGGCGGCGAACAACACCGAAACATTGCCGGCAACGGTGTCGATGGTGGCCGGCGCGGCGCCCTTGTAAGGCACGTGCAGCATGCTGACGCCGGCGCGCTGCGAGAACAGCTCGCCGGTGAGATGGCTCAGCGTCCCCGCGCCGTTGGAAGCATAGGCCAGCGCGCCGGGTTTCGATTTCGCCAGCGTGATGAAGGCCTTCACCGTGGTCACCGGCACCGAGGGATGGACGGTCATCACATTGGGCGCATCGCCGATCTTGACGATGGGGGTGAAGCTGGTCAGCACGTCATAGGGCGCCTTGGCGCCGAGGTGCGGATTGATCGACAGCACGCTCGACGAGGCGAACAGCAGCGTGTAGCCGTCGGCGGCCGCGCGCGAGGCGACCTCGCCGCCGATCATGCCGCCGGCACCGCCGCGGTTGTCGACGATGATCTGCTGCCCGATCAGCGGCGACAGGCGGGTGGTGAAATGGCGGGCGACAATGTCGGCGGCACCGCCGGCCGGGAAGGGCACGATGACCCGCACGGGCTTCTCGGGATAACCCTGGGCGATCGCAGACAGGGGAAGGGCGGCGGCAAACAGCGCGGCGATGACACAGGGCGTGGATTTCATGCTGAACCTTTCGAATGCGGATATGACGCGGAATGCGGGCGCGAAAGACATCGCGCCGAACCTGGCGGCGGCGCGAGCGCCCGGGCCCGGATTGTAAACCGCAGCGCACAATGCCATCACCCGAAGGACCAGCATGTGGGTCCCGCAGCCCCGGCGGCGCGCACCCTGTCAGGCGGCGGCCGTCAGGTAAGGCCTGATATCGACCTGGTCGATCTGCTCCGGCTGCATGAAGCGCTGCGCGTAATCCCTGTAGACGCCGGATCGCAAAAACAGGTCGAACAGGTCGGGATCGATATGGCGGCCCATTTTCATGCGGTGCATGATGGCAATCGCCTCGGAGAGCAGCTTGCCCTTCTTGTACGGCCGGTCGGCCGCGGTCAGTGCCTCGAAAATGTCGGCAATCGCCATCATCCGCGCCACCGAGCTCATCTCCTCACGCGTCAGCCGCTTCGGGTAGCCGGTGCCGTCCATCTTCTCGTGGTGGCCGCCGGCGATCTCCGGGACGCTGCGCAGGTGTTTCGGAAAAGGCAGCTGCCCCAGCATCACCAGCGTCTGCACGATGTGCTCGTTGATCTTGTAGCGCTCCTCCTCCGACAGCGTGCCACGCGCCACCGACAGGTTGTAGAGCTCGCCCTTGTTGTACAGCAGTTCCGGCACCGCCATGCGGAAACCCCAGCGGTTGTCCTCGGGCATGCGGTCCTCGGGGCGGCGCTCGAAGCGGTGTTCGGGTTTGTCCGCCAGCAGCGTTTCAGTGACCGGCAGCATCGGCGCCGGCGTGCGCGCCTTGCGCGCCTTCTCCTCGTGGGCGATGCCGATGCGGTCGTCGAGGGTGCGCATCCAGGTCCGCTGTCCGATCGCCCTCAGCCGCTCGATCTTGTCTGGCGCCATGAATTCGCCGCCCTCGTTGCAGGTGGCGACGAAGGCGAAATCGTCATCGAGCTGCTTCAGTTCCGCCGCCAGCCGCGCAGCCGCCGCGGGCCCGGGTTCGCCGGCCGCGACCGCCTTCAGGCAGGCGATCTCCGCATCGCGCTTGAGCACCTCGAAACGCATGCGCACTTCGTGGATGCGGTCGTAGATCGTCTCCAGCTTGGTTGCCTTGTCGACAACGTACTCGGGCGTGGTGACCTTGCCGCAATCATGCAGCCAGGACGCGACATGCACCGCTTCCCAGTCCTCCGTGTCGAGCCGGAAATCCGCAAACGGCCCCTCGGTCTGGGCGCAGGCCGCCTCGGCCAGCATCCGGGTCAGCTCGGGCACCCGCGCGCAGTGGCCGCCGGTGTACGGACTTTTGGCGTCAATCGCGCCGGCGATCAGCTGGATGAACGCCTCGAACAGGTCTTTCTGCGCGCGGATCAGTTCGCGGGTCTCGAGCACGCTGGCGTAGAGTCCGGACATGGCCTGCACGAACGAGAGCTGGGCATCCTCAATGGCGCTGCGCCGCCGCAGCAGCAGCAGGCCGACCAGCTCGCGCTGGCGGTTCAACAGCGGCACGGCCACGCCCTGGCCGGCGCCCAGCGCCGCAAAGGGATCGCTTTCCCCCGAGCAGGCACTGATATCCGCGGCCTGCAGCAACGCGGCCTGCGCCGAACCGGCCTGCAGTGCCGCCTCGATCAGCGGTCCGCCGGCACCAGCCGCCAGCACCGGCAATTCGGCGTCGGCGGCGGCCCCTTCGCTGTCGCGCATTGCCGCCGGCACCAGCGTGCCATCCTGATTCAGGTAGAGCACGGCAACCTTGGCGTCGGCGGCGGACATCATCTCGCTCAGCAGCATCGGCAGCAGGCGGTCAATGTCCTTCTCGGCGGCGATCACCAGGCTGATGTCGAGGAAGCGGCGGATCGCGAGCTTCATGCCTTCCATCGTTGCCGCAAGCTGGTCCACCTCCTCGATCAGGGAGCTGGTCGACGACGGCTTCGAGAAATCGAAGTGGCGCATCGCATCCGCCTCCGCCGCCAGCGCCTTCAGCGGCCGGGCCACGGCCCGGGCCAGCAACCAGACCACGGGTACCGCGAAGGCGATGATCAGGGCCGTGATCAGCAGCGCGAGGTTGCGCTGCCGGTTCGCGGCGGACAGCAGTTCGTGGTCCGGTATCGCGCTGACCAGGTACAGCGGCCGCGCGCCCTCGATCAGCAGCGGATTGATCGCCACCCGCCAGCGGGCTCCGTCGGCCTCGAGGCTCAGGCGCAGGGGCTCCGTGCCTTTCATGCCGGCCAGCTGCGGCTCGAGCCCGGACAGGGCCGGCAGGCCGGAGTCGCGCAGCCGGGTCAGCGAGGGCTTCGGGTCCGTCCCGGAACCGATGGTCACCAGCCGGCTGACGTCCTCGTGCGCAAGCAGGTGGCCGTCGGCATTGACCAGGGTGATCTGGGTGCTCGGCGTCACTTTCTGCACGGCCAGGCGCTCACCCAGGGTGTCGAGCTCGATGTCCGCGCCGGCGACGCCGAAACCGAGATTGGAGCGCGCGGCCAGTGTCATGCCGACCTTGCGGCTGGAGAAAAACAGGTAGGGCGGCGTGCGGATCGCCGACGGCGAGGAAAAGGCCTCGGTGAACCAGCCGCGTTGGCGCGGATCGTAGGCTGCCGGATATTCCGGCCGGTCTTCCTGCCTCAACACTTCCAGGCCATTGCCGAGGTACAGGTAACTGCCGCGTTCGACCATGCCGCCGCCGCGCTCGATGCTCTGCACCATGTAGCGCGTGTTCGGAGGCGCGTTGAACAGCTTGAGGTCTGCGGCATTGCGCAGGCGGCGCACGAAAAAGAAATCGCCGCTGCCATAGCCGAAATAGAGTGCCGAGAGCGCCGGGGCTTTGTCCAGTACATCGCGGATCATGTCCAGCTGCTCCATGCGCGTGCGCAGCGACTCCGCGACGGTCAGCCGGTCGTAGCTCAGCATGCCGATCGCCATTTCCGCAGGCTCGATCAGCCGCTGGAAATCGCCGAGCAGTTCGCGGCTGATGCGCAGGGACAGCTCTTCCGCGGAAGTCTCCAGCATGTCGCGCGACGCCTGATAGCTGATCGCCGCCAGCGAGCCGCCGACAATCAGCAGCAGCAGCAGGAACAGCGTCGAGATCTGGACGTGCAGCGGATAGTGGCGCTTCATGGCAGCCTTTCCCCCGGTTTCAGTCGATGTTACTCCTCGGAACGCACGCTGCATCAGTTATTTCCACACTCTGAATGGCATTCAACGGCCGACTGTATTCGCGGGCTGCCGCCTGGGTCTGCTGATTGATAACGCGGTGCCCCTCCCGCCGGCACGCCCCGGGGCGAGTTGTCATGATCAGTCCATGAACCGCCCGCTTCCGGCATGCGGCCATGGCACGGATCGTCCTGCCGCGCCGCCCCACCCTGCCGCACTGCTCAAGCCGTACCGGCCCGTCGGGCGTGCACGGTATGATTCCGCAGAAGCCGGG
>JAEYXO010000017.1 GCA_023431245.1 Pseudomonadota bacterium
ACCATGACCCGTCAATTGGCCGGTATCGTCAGCACCGGCTGCTGCGGCACGACGCCGGTTTCCGCGATTGAAGAGAATATTTTCAGGAAGGAAAACGCGCGCTTGGAGGCGAGATCGCGGTCGTCGATCCAGAACCAGTGATTGCGGTAACGCACGGCAACATAGGCATCCGCGGGCGCCGCCTCGCCGGCGAGGACCCGCGCCACCGGGTAGGGATTGTGCGATTCGCGGCCGCCGGGCTCCGTCTGCAGCGGCCGCGCGCGTCCTTCCGCCAGATGCTGCTCGGGTACTTCGACGCCGGATGACAGCTCGACCAGTATTTCCATGATCGAACGCGTCAGCAGCGCGATCTCGCCGCCCCCGGTCCGCAGGGAACCGAAGCCGAGGCGAAGTTCGCGGGCCGCGGGATCAATGTCCAGTGCCTTGCGGACAAAGGCAATGTCGGCCGCGGTCTCCGCGTCAGCCCGTTCGCGGAAAAAAATCCAGGCCGTGTCCGCGGTCACCGGGCGGTCGCCGCGCCCGCCCTGGACCGCCACGGGACGCGCCTCGATGCGCATGCCCAGCGCGCCCGCCTGCTGGATGCGCCGCAGGGCCGCAATGACCCGGGCAAAGGCAGGATCCTCGCGCCTTGCCCGCGCCGGCGAGGCCGAGTGGTTGTAGACATCATTGATCGCGCGCACCGTCGCCCGCAGTATGAAGTCCGCCTGGTGTCCCGACAGGATCATCGCGAAAATGGCCTGGGGCGATATCGGCCGCAGCAGGCTGTTGACGAACTTCTCGCCGGTCAGCGGCGCGTAGGAAATCGTCGGCCGGTCGGTATAGATGCCGGTCAGCCCGAAACTGCGGTTGGTGTCGCCCGGGGCATTGGGAAAAATCTCGCGGCCGAAGCTCACCTCGCTTTGCAGCTGGTAGGAACTGATGACCGTGGACACGTCGAGGAAAGTCGGCGTGTCGAAGTAACGCAGCTTGATGATGTTGAGCAGCGTCTGCTCCTTCCAGGAATCGGCGATCGCTCCGCCGTAATCCAAGCGGTCACGCTGCACGCTGCCGACCCCGATGCTCTGGCAACCCTGCAAGGCGAGCAACGCCGCCACCGGTATCCAGCGCAAGCGGTTCAGCATTCCTGATCTCCCCTGATCGTGAAATCGGCCTGGTCGGCCTTGGCTGCAGGACGATTCTACTCCCGCGATTGCGGGATCAGCCGCCCCTCGCCAGCACCAGCAGGACCTCGAGACCGCCCTGCGGACGGTTCCTGATCTCGATCCGGCCGCCATGCAATTCGGCAATGTTTTTCGCGATCGCCAGCCCCAGTCCGGTGCCGCCGGTATCGCGGCTGCGCGAGCCCTCGACCCGGTAGTAGGGTTCGAAGACCCGGTCGAGATGTTCCGGCGGGATGCCCGGCCCCTCATCGAGGATGCTGATCTGCAGTCCGCCGCCGCCATCATTCACCACGACACGGGCGGTCTTGCCGTACTTGATCGCGTTTTCCAGCAGGTTGGCAAGGCAGCGCTTGAGCGCCTGCGGCCGGCCCGGATAGGGATACTCCGCACGCCCCTCAATCGTCACCACGCCGCCGGTCTCGCGCAGATCCGACTGCAGGCTCTCCAGCAGTGCATTGATGTCCATCGGGCGCGGTGTCTCACCGTTGTCCATGCCGCGCAGGAAATCGAGCGCGGATGCGACCATCTCCTCCATCTCCCGCAGGTCGCGCTCGAACTTGTCGCGCAACTCAGCGTCCTGCAGCAGCTCGGCGCGCAGCCGCAGCCGCGTGATCGGCGTCTTCAGGTCGTGCGACATCGCCGCCAGCACCGCGGTGCGCTCGCGCAGGTAGGCCGCGAGCCGCGACTGCATGGTGTTGAAGGCGCGCGCCGCCTGCGCCACTTCCGCCGGTCCGGTCTCCGCCAGCGGCGGGCGGTTGATGTTGCGGCCCAGTTCATCCGCCGCGTCGCCCAGCGTTTTCAGCGGCCGCGTCGCCCAGCGCACCGCGATCAGCGACACCGTGATCACCGCCGCCAGCAGCAGGAGGATGCTCGCCAGCAGGCGATAGGGCCAGTGTTCGGTGGCCTGCGGCGGACGCGTGTCGAAAGTGGCCAGCGTGCCGTCGCGCAGGGTGACCTGGGCGACGAATACCAGTCCGCCGCCGCTCATGCCGCCACCGTGGCGCATCATCGGCCACGCGGACTCGCCGCCCTCTTCCGCCCAGCGCGGCGCATGCATGCCCGCGCCGCCTCCGCCCGGTCCCGGCTTGCCTGCATATCCCGGCCTGCCGGCGGCCATGGCGACCGTCAGCGGCCTCTCGTTGCCGAGATAACGCCGCAGCATCGTCGCGAACAGCAGGGCACGGGCGCCGGATTCGCTGTCCGCATCGGCCGGCGGCAGGGGCGGCCGATCCAGGCTCACTGCCAGCGGCGGCGCGGCCAGCACGCGGACGATCTTCTGCCGCTCGGCCGGAGCCAGCGTGTCGAGCAGATTGACGATGTCGGCAATGCGTTGCGCCGACTGCATGCCGCTTGCCTGCGCCAGCAGCTCGCTGCGGTCGTGCATGTGGATCGCAAAACTCAACAGCTGCGCGACCAGCAGTCCGCCCAGCAGCACCAGCGTCAGCCGGCTGAACAGCGAACGCGGCAGCAGGCTCATTGTGCGGTGCCCTCGACATGCGCGGCGAACACATAGCCCTGACCGCGCACGGTCTTGATGATCGCGGGCTCCCTGGCGTCCTCGCCGAGACGCTGGCGCAGGCGGCTGACCTGGATGTCGATCGCGCGGTCGTAGGGGCCGGCCTCCCGCGCCAGCATCAGGTCGACCAGCTGGTCGCGGGTCAGCACGCGGTTGGGATGTTCGACAAAAATCTTCAGCAGCCGGAAATCGGTGCCCGACAGCGCCACCAGCACGCCCTGCGGCGAAGTCAGGTTGCGGGTCGCCGCGTTCAGCGTCCAGCCGGCAAAGCGGTAGACACCGCTGTCGCCGCTCCTGAGGTTTTCAGGCAGCGCACGCGCGCGCCGCAGCACGCTCTTGATGCGCGCCAGCAGTTCGCGCGGACTGAAAGGTTTGGCGACATAGTCGTCGGCGCCCAGCTCAAGGCCGACGATGCGGTCAGTCTCCTCGCCGCGCGCGGTAAGCATGATCACCGGAATCTCCGATTTCGCGCGCAGCTCGCGGCACAGCGCCAGGCCGTCCTCGCCGGGCAGCATCAGGTCGAGGATCACCAGGTCGGGATGGGCCTGCGCCATCGCCGCACGCATGCCCCTGCCGTCGGCGGCGGCGCTGACCCGGTAGCCCTGCTGTTGCAGGTATTCGCTCAGCAGGCTGCGGATTTCCCGGTCATCGTCCACCACCAGGATGTGGTCTGGCGTGTTCATGGTTTGCGTTTATACCGGAGGGCCGCGCAGGCTGTCCGGAAAATTGTATCGCAGTGTATCAACGCCCCTTCAGCCGCAAATCTGCGATACCAAAGTCCCCTTGCCGGCAACAGTTGGCTTACAGGTTAATGCGTTAATGCAGACGTCGGGAACGTCCGCGCAACGGCAAACGGACCCGGACAAACCTCCATAACTTACGCAAAGGAAGAGACCATGAACAAGTTGAACAAGATCGCTGCCGCAGTCGCCCTTTCCCTCGGCCTCGCCGCCACCGCCTCCGCCCATCCGATGGGCGGCAACATGGGCCACGGCGCGCAGCAGGGCGGACATCAGCACCAGGGCATGCAGGGCCACGGCGGCCAGAACTGCATGGAAGGCATGAAACACGGCCGCATGGAAGGTCAGACCCGCATG
>JAEYXO010000345.1 GCA_023431245.1 Pseudomonadota bacterium
ATTGTGAATTCCAGCGCGAGTGCCCCGATGCTGTTCTGGGATCGGAGGAGGGCCATGAAATCCCCGATTTGCTCGTATGGCAAGGCAGGATGGTGGCGGACTCGGCTTTTTCTGGCTAGGGTCGGGAGCAATTGCTTCAAATGCCCCTTCCAGCGTGCGGGGTTTTCGCCTTGGCGGTAACCGCGGGCCTTGGCCCAGTCCAGAATCACTTCGATCCGGCCGCGTAACCGGCTAGCCGATTCGGGAATTCGGGCCCAAATAGGCTCCAAGGCCTTTAATACCAGTTCCGTATCAACATCCTGCACCGGTACCTTGCCGAATACCGGATTGCAGTAGGTCTCAATCGTGGAGGTCCACTGCTCGCCATGTTTCTTGTTTTTCCAGCCGACCCGGTGGGAGCGAATATAGATCTCAGCACACTCAGCGAAGGATATGGACTGGGCGGCGGACAGTGCTTTTTGTTTTGCTTCGTCGTCACGTGCCTGGATCGGATCGAGGTCCTGCGAGAGCAGGTTACGTTGTACCGCGGCCCGCGTCCTGGCTTCAACTAGTCCAACGGCTCGTAAGGACCCCAGCCCCATATACCGCAGCTTTTTGGTGATGGGGGATCGAAAGCGGAAAATCCATGTTTTTGCTCCGCCAACGGCAATCTGGAGGTAAAGCCCGCCACCATCACAGAAAAGCCCTGGTTTCTTCTTGGTTTCTACCGCTCTTACAGACAGACGATTGAGTTGTCTGTTACCCATAATCGTACCCACACTCTTGCGTCGGATTGGGGCGCACGTTCTCGCGCGCCTCCGCGATGTCATACGCAGTAGCTAGTTACGTTTCCTAGGGAAAACGGGCAAATTCTGCGCAACCTCGCACGACGTCGCACAGAGATGGTATCGACACACTCTCCGCCACTAGGGCGTTTCGCCCCTCAGCGCGTCCGCCCAGCAGTTGGGGGTCTCGTACAGGCGCACGCGTTCCAAGCACAGGCTGTCGCCATACCGTTCCCTGTAGGCCCGATCCAGAATCGCAAATGCCGTCTGCGCCAGATGTTCCGCCGTTGGCGGCGCATCGAACAGCACTGTCCTGTGTCCCGGAATGCCGTCAAGGAAGGTGGTGACGGTCCGATCATGCCGCCAGGCGAGGAAGGCGTGATCCCAGGGATCCACGACCCGTTCCCGGGCAATGGCCTTGACCGCCGAAAAATCGATGACCATGCCTTCGTCCGCCGCGCCGGCGGTGGTGACCACCGGACCGCCCAGCGTGACTTCGAGGGCATAACGGTGGCCGTGCAGGTGATGGCACTGGCTGCCGTGATTGGGGATGCGGTGGCCGGCGTCGAATTCCAGCCTGCGGGTGATGCGCATGGGGCGCCGATTATATCAAGGCGCCCCGCGGCTCCGTGGCCTTACTTGCCGTTTTTCCTCTCGCGCAGCGCGGCGGCTTTCAGTTCCCGGTACAGCCCGGGCCGGGATTTTTTCAGGTGCTGGATCAGCAGGTGGTCGTCGCCCCGCACCTGGTTCAGCGGCACACCCTCGATGTGCACGATGCGCAGCAGTTCACGCACCGGCGCGGGCATGCGGCGGCCGGTTTCGTAGCGGGAGCCGCCGCTCTGGGTGACGCCGATCAGCGGCCAGAACTCCTGCTGGTTGAGGCCGCGTTTGCGACGGATTTCCCGGGGGTCACTTGCAGTTTTCTTCAATGCCTTTCCTCCTGTCGAGTCTTTAGGATGCTCCCGGCAGGCATTGGTTCCGCGGGAAAATCGGGCGGCACGGGTCCCGGTTGGCGGGGAAACCTCGTTTTTCCCCTGAAAATCCAATAAAATACGACCCTTTTTGGTTCAGGCAGAACAGCAGCCATCATGGCTTTGATAGTCCAGAAATACGGCGGTACCTCGGTCGGCAGCCCCGAACGCATCAAGAACGTCGCCAAACGCGTTGCGCGCTGGAAGGCGCAGGGGCATGACGTGGTCGTGGTGGTGTCGGCGATGTCCGGCGAAACCAACCGGCTGATCGCGCTGGCCAAGGAAATCCAGGCCCAGCCCGATCCGCGCGAACTCGACGTGATGGTGTCTACCGGCGAGCAGGTGACCATTGCCCTGCTGTCGATGGCGCTGATGGACATCGGCGTCCAGGCGCGCAGCTACACCGGCGGGCAGGTCAAGGTCCTGACCGACAACGCGCACACCAAGGCGCGCATCCTCAGCATCGACGAACACAACATGCGCGCGGATCTCAAGGCCGGCCGCGTGGTCGTGGTTGCCGGATTCCAGGGCGTCGACGAGGCCGGCAACATCACCACGCTGGGCCGCGGCGGTTCCGACACCACCGGTGTCGCGCTGGCCGCCGCGCTGAAGGCCGACGAGTGCCAGATCTACACCGATGTCGACGGCGTCTACACCACCGACCCGCGCATCGTGCCCGAGGCGCGCCGCCTGAAAACGGTGACCTTCGAGGAAATGCTCGAAATGGCGAGCCTGGGCTCCAAGGTGCTGCAGATCCGCTCGGTCGAATTTGCCGGCAAATACAAGGTGCGTTTGCGCGTGCTGTCGAGCTTCGAGGACGAGGGTGAAGGCACGCTGATTACATTTGAGGAAGACAAGGACATGGAAAAAGCCGTCATCTCAGGCATCGCGTTCAACCGCGACGAGGCGAAGATCACCGTCCTCGGCGTGCCCGACCGCCCCGGCATCGCGTACCAGATTCTGGGCCCCGTCGGCGAGGCCAACATCGACGTCGACATGATCGTGCAGAACGTCGGCCACGACGGCCTCACCGATTTTTCGTTCACGGTCCACCGCAACGATTACCAGAAGGCGCTGAAGGTGCTGAAGCCGGTGCTGGAGCACACCAAGGCCCGCGGCATCCAGAGCGGCGACAAGATCGCCAAGGTTTCGGTGGTCGGCGTCGGCATGCGTTCCCACGCCGGCATCGCCAGCACCATGTTCCGCACGCTGGCCGAGGAGGGCATCAACATCGAGATGATCTCCACTTCGGAGATCAAGGTTTCGGTGGTCATCGACGAGAAATACACCGAGCTCGCGGTGCGGGTCCTGCACAAGGCATTCGGGCTCGACCAGGCGGCGTAAGCAGCCGCGGCACGGCGGGGGCTGTGATATCCTCCGCCGGTCTGCCCTGGCGCAATGCTGCGGCAGTTGCATGACAGATTTCAGGCAGTACGGAGAGATGGCCGAGTGGTCGAAGGCGCGCCCCTGCTAAGGGCGTATGGGGGCAAAACCCCCATCGAGGGTTCGAATCCCTCTCTCTCCGCCAGAATCACCCAAACCCCGCCCGCGAGCGGGGTTTTTATTTGCCGGGTTCCTCACCGGCAATGTGCGCGTTCGGATTACAATCCGAGCTCATTTCAACTGGCAGGAGACGCCCCAATGATCGCAGCAGGACAGAACCTTCCCGCAGGCAAGCTGATGGAATCCACGGAATTCGACGCCGGCAACGGCTGCCCGATGCCGCCGAAGGAAGTGGATGTGCTGGAGGCCGCCAAGGGCAAAAAGATCGTCATCTTCGGCCTGCCCGGCGCCTACACGCCGACCTGCTCGGCGAAACATGTGCCGGGTTATGTGCAGAATTTCGACGCGCTGAAGGCCAAGGGTGTCAGCGAGATCTGGTGCCTTGCGGCGAACGACGCCTTCGTGATGGCGGCCTGGGGCCGCGACCAGAAGGTCAACGGCAAGGTCCGGATGCTCGCCGACGGCAGCGTCAATTTCACGAAGGCGCTGGGCCTGGAGCTCGACCTCACCGCGCGCGGCATGGGGGTGCGCACCAACCGTTTCGCGATGATCGTCGACAACGGTGTGGTCAAGCATGTCGCCGTCGAGGGTCCTGGCAAATTCGAGGTGTCCTCGGCCGAGGCGATTCTCGCCAAGCTGTAATCACCCGTTGGCGGTAATCGAGCCGGGGCGGCGCGGGCGCGCGGCCCCGGTTTTTCTTTGTGGAGGCAGCGATGATCATCGGCATAGACCACATCACCATCAGCGTGGCCGACCTTGACGAGGGCGGTGCCTGTTACCGGCGCCTCGGTTTCAACGTGCAGCCCGGCGGCGTGCATGCCGGCCGCGGCACGCACAACGCGCTGGCCCGGAACAGCGCGGATTACCT
>JAEYXO010000129.1 GCA_023431245.1 Pseudomonadota bacterium
TTCGCCTGCGTAAACATGATGGGCGCTCCCGGGGGAGCGCCCTTTTCGTTTGTGGAGGCTTCATGTCGACCTATGCCGCGCCGCTTAAGGACATGCAGTTCGCGATCGCCGAGTTTGCGGGGCTCGAGGGCATCACCGCGCTGCCCGGCTGCGGCGAAGTCAATGCCGAACTGGTCGAGGCCGTGCTGGCAGAGGCCGGCAAGTTCGCGCAGGGCGTGCTCGATCCGCTGAACCGCAGCGGCGACAGGCAGGGTGCGCGATGGCGCGACGGCGCGGTGACCGCACCCGAGGGTTTCGCGGAGGCGTACCGGCAATTCACTGCCGCCGGCTGGAACGGGTTGGCGGCAGACATCGAGTTCGGCGGCCAGGGACTGCCGCATTGCATCGCGCTGCCGCTGCAGGAAATGTGGAACAGCGCCAACATGGCGTTCTGCCTGTGCCCGATGCTGACCACCGGCGTGCAGGAGGCGCTGACTCATCATGGTTCGGCGCAACTGATCAATACCTATATGCCGAAACTGGTGTCGGGCGAATGGACCGGCACGATGAATCTGACCGAGCCGCAGGCCGGCTCCGACCTGTCGGCGGTGCGCAGCCGCGCCGTGCCCGAGGGTGACCATTACCGCATCCAGGGCACGAAAATCTTCATCACCTGGGGCGAGCACGACATGGCGGAGAACATCGTGCACCTGGTGCTGGCGCGCCTGCCTGATGCGCCGGAGGGCGTTAAGGGCATTTCGATGTTCGTGGTGCCGAAGTTCCTCGTCAACGCCGACGGCAGCACCGGTGCGCCCAATGACATCCGCTGCGTTTCGATCGAGCACAAGCTGGGCATCCACGGCAGTCCGACCTGCGTGCTGGCTTACGGCGACAAGGTCGGGGCTGTCGGTTACCTCGTCGGGGAGCCGAACCGCGGCCTCGAGTACATGTTCACGATGATGAACCATGCGCGGCTGGGCGTCGGCATGGAGGGCGTGGCGATCGCCGAGCGCGCTTACCAGCACGCGCTGGCATACGCGAAGACGCGGGTGCAGGGGCGGGCGATCGGCCAGAGAAGCGGCGACCGCGTGACCATCATTCATCACCCCGACGTACGGCGCATGCTGATGACCATGCGCGCGCAGACCGAGGCGATGCGTGCGCTGGGTTATCTCGCAGCCGGCGAACTGGACCGTGCCAAGCGGCACCCTAATGGGGAGGTCCGTGCCCGTCACCAGGCGCGGCTCGACCTGCTGACACCGGTGGTCAAGGGCTGGTGCACCGAACTGGCGGTGGAGATTGCCTCGCTCGGCGTGCAGGTCCACGGCGGCATGGGTTTTGTCGAGGAAACCGGTGCCGCGCAGTACCTGCGCGACGCACGCATCACCACCATTTACGAGGGTACCACCGGCATCCAGGCCAACGACTTGATCGGGCGCAAGGTCGGTGCAGAACAAGGCGCCACAGCGCTGGCACTGATTGCCGAGATGCGCGCGCTGGATGGTTCGCTGGCGGCAGCCGGAGCGGTGCTGGCACCGGCGCGCGCCGCGTTTGCGGAGGCCGTGGATGGCCTCGAAGCCGCAACCCGCTGGCTGGTCGAGAGTTACCGCGCGGAACCCGAAGCGGCTGCCGCGGTGGCGGTGCCCTACCTGAAGCTGTTCGGGACGGTCGCCGGGGGCTGGCTGATGGCGCGTGCGGCGCTGACCGCGCTGGAACGCCGCGATGGTCCGGGTGCCGACCGCGTGTTTCTGGAGGCCAAGCTGGCGACGGCCTGTTTCTACCTGGAACACCTGCTGCCGCAGGCGGCCGCGCTCTCGCGCACGGTGACGCAGGGCGCGGGGAGCGTGCTGGCGCTGGATCCGGCGGCTTACTGAATGAGGCCCGGCATGTCCCGCGCGGGGCTCCTGCTGCTGTGCCTGCTGCTGTCGCTGCCGGCTTCGGCGCAGCTGAGCTGCGAGCAGCTGGTGGCCACCGCGCAGGCCGGCATCAAACTGCGCGACCAGGGGGCCAGCCTCGGCCAGGTGCTGGCCGAGACCGAAAAAAGCGGGCTCCGCGAGCGTTTCCGGCCGGAGGAGCTGGCGCTGATCCGCCGCGCGCTGCAGTTGACCTTCACCGGGGAAGTATCCCTTTACGAACTGGCGGAGACCTGTGCCGCGGGCCAGGGCGGCGCCCGCCGCTGAGCGGCGTGAATGCGTTATATTGTCGCGCGCAAACCCGGCCGCATCGGCCGGAACCGGAGGAAATTCAGATGAAGTCGAGCAGTCAATGGCTGGCAGTGGTGGTGGCTGGGGTGTTCCTGGCGGCGGGAGCAGCAATCGCGCAGAAGCAGCCGAAGGTGCCGCCCGAGTACGAGCGCGAAGGCGGTCCGTACGTGCCGACGCCCAACGTCGTCGTCGACCAGATGCTGAAGATGGCGAATGTCAGCGAAAAGGACTACGTGATCGACCTCGGTTCCGGTGACGGCGTCATCGTGCTGACCGCGGGCCAGCAGATGAAGGCGAGCGGTTACGGCGTCGACATCGACGAGGAGCTGATACGCAAGAGCAACGAGCGCGCGAAAAACCTCGGCATCGACGGCCGCGTGCGTTTCGAGGCCCGGGACATTTTCAAGACCGATGTCAGCAAGGCAACCGTGGTGACGCTCTACCTGTTGCCGGAGTTCATGCAGCGCTTGCGCCCCAAGCTGTTCAGCGAGCTGCGTCCGGGCACGCGCATCGTTTCGCATGACTACCATTTTGAACAGTGGCAGCACGACGCCGACATCAGTTTCGACGTTCCGGAGAAGGAATTCATTTCCGGCGTGCCGCGTGCAACGCTCTACCTGTGGATCGTACCGGCGAAAGTGGCGGGCGGCTGGAATCTCAAGGTCGAGGGTAATGGCGATTACGACCTGACGCTGAAGCAGCACTACCAGAATGTCGAGGGCACGGTCGACGGCCGCGGCCGCAAGGCCGGGCTCACGCTGCTTGATCCCAGGGTCAGCGGCACCGACATCAGCTTCGTGATCCTGCACGGCAACAATCGCGGGCGTTTCACCGGGCGCGTCAACGGCGACCGCATGGAGGGCACCGCGGTGTTCAGCGACGGCAAATCGATGCGCTGGCAGGCGGTGCGCGGCAAGGCCTAAGCGTTCATATGCATTAGATTATTGCCGTCGAGGCGGGAATCCGGAGGGCGTGGCCGCACTGTCGGCGCTGACGGCGATTGCGGGGTTTGTGTTGTGGGCGGTGTTCGCGTTCTGGGCGCACCGCTGGCTGATCGGGGTGGGGCCGTTCGGTTGATGCGTAGTGTCCGGTCAGCGGCTGCCGGACGGTTTTC
>JAEYXO010000164.1 GCA_023431245.1 Pseudomonadota bacterium
GCCGGTTCGGCGGCGAGTTTGCGCAGGGCAATCTGTTGCTCGCGTTTGAGCCGGCTCGCTTCGGTTTCGCTGTAGAGCGTGCGTGCGACGGTTGCGGAGCCGCGCTTGTCGGACAGACCTTCGACGCGCACGGTCCATTCGTACGCACCGATGTGGATCGCAATCTCGTCGCCGATGCGCACATCCTTCGAGGGCTTGACGCGCTCGCCCGCGAGTTTGACCTTGCCGCCCTCCACCGCCTGCTGCGCCGCCGAGCGCGTCTTGAAAAAACGCGCGGCCCACAGCCATTTGTCGATGCGGACGGACACAGTGCTCAGTCCGGCAGCGGCATGGACTTGCGGTTGGCCAGCGCGATCCAGCCGCGGATGATGCGGTAGAGCACCCAGATGCCGACCACCAGCATCACCGGGATGCCGACGATCATGCCAATCACCGTGGCGATCATCAGCCAGGCGACGACGAACCAGCCCAGCGCCCACCAGAAGGTGCGGATCTGCCAGGAGAAATGGCTGTCGAGGAAGGTGCCGCGCACGTCATCGCGTTTCACGTAGTTGATGATCACCGCGATGATCGAGGGCCAGCCACTGAGGAAGGCGGTGACGATGAAAGCGGCGCTGGTCATCCCCGTCAGCGCGCTGAAAGCGTGCAGGCCGTAGATGATGTGGGTCAGCGTGATCAGGTCCTTGGAAGGCAGCGGGGCCAGGGTCTTGCCGTCGATGTCGGTCATCGTTCTCCTCCTTGTCGTTATTCTGGACAGGTCGATCGCGTGTTTCTTGAAATCTTCCAGCGATGCGAATTCCAGCGAAGCCTCGTGCGTCGCCGCCAGCACCACCCGCGGCGCGCGGCCGGCGTCCAGCGCCTCGCGCCAGCGCGGCGCGCAGAGGCACCAGCGGTCGCCGGGCTTCAGTCCCGGGAAACCGAAGTCCGGCACCGGCGTCGACAGGTCGTTGCCGCGGGCCTTGCTGAATTCGAGGAACTCCGCGGTCATCACCGCGCAGACGGTGTGCACGCCGAGATCCTCGGGCGAGGTGTTGCAGCAGCCGTCGCGGAAAAATCCGGTCAGCGGCTTCTCGCTGCAGGCCTGCAGCTTCTCGCCCAGCACGTTGCGGGCATGTTCATGGGGATCAAAACGTCGCATGTCAGGTTTTCCGTTCCGCGTTCATCGCTCATCACTCATCGCTGCATCAGGCATGCACATGCCGCGCCTGGCGCAGCTTGCCGCGCGTGGCGGGCTGCGGCTCGGGACGCGTGCCTTTGGCCATGAAGGGCAGCCGGCCCTTGGCGCCACTCGCCTCGAAATCAGCGGCCACCGCGGCCGCTACGGTTGCTGCATCCATGCCCTGCGCGCAGAGAAAATCATGCAGGCAGCCGCAGAGTTTTTCCAGCGCGAATTCGTGGGTCTTGCCGGTGCTGGCGTAGATCCAGTCGGCAAAGGCCATGAAGCGGCGGAAAGGCGCATCGCCCAGCAGCAGTGGCAGCGTACGCGGGAAACGGCCGGAATTGCCGACGAGATCCCAGTAACGCGCGAAACGCACGATGCGCTGGATGTCGCCGAAATCCAGTACGTCGGTGGCGAGCACGGTGTACGGCGCATCCGGGCTGTAACGCATCGTGTGGGTTTCGGTATGGCGGTCGATCGGCGCGCCGCGCAGGCGCTTGAGAATGCCGACCTGGATTTCGTGGGGTTTCAGCGCGTAAAGGCGGTCGAAGCCGCGGCCGAAGGTCTCCAGGTCCTCACCCGGCAGTCCGGCGATCAGGTCGACATGCAGCAACGCGGGAGAGGCTTCGCGCAGCCAGCGCAGATTGGCCTCGGCGGCGGCGTTGTCCTGCCGGCGCGAGATGCGCGCCTGCACCTCGGCATCCCAGGTCTGGATGCCGACCTCGAAATGCAGCACGCCGGGCGGGAAACGCAGGATCGCGGCCTTCAGTTTCTCCGGCAGGTGATCGGGAATCAGCTCGAAATGCACGAACAGGTCGTCGGACAGCCGCTCGAGGAAAAATTCGAGTATCGCGAGGCTGGCGGCGATTTTCAGGTTGAAGGTGCGGTCGACGAAACGGAAATGCCGCGCACCGCGATCGTAGAGGGACTTCAGCGCTGCGAGAAAACGTTCCTGCTCGAAAGGCCAGGCGGTCTTGTCCAGCGCCGACAGGCAGAACTCGCATTTGAAGGGGCAGCCGCGCGAGGCCTCGACATAGATGAAGCGGCGCGCGATGTCCTGGTCCGTGTATTCAGCGTACGGCAGCGCGATGTCGGCGAGCGGCGGCTGCAGGCCGGCGAGCACCTTCTCCGCCGGCGGCCGGCCGGCGAGGATGTCGGCGCAGAGTTTCGGAAAGGTCACGTCGCCCCAGCCGGTGACCACGTAATCGGCCAGCGCACAGATGCGCTGATCCGCGGTTTCGTGGCTGACCTCGGGGCCGCCGACAATCACCGTCACCTGCGGCGCGACGCGCTTGAGGATGGCGACCACGCGCGTGGTGTCCTCGACGTTCCAGATGTAGACGCCGAAACCGATGATGCGCGGGGCGTCGGCCAGCAGCCGCTCGGCGATGTCGGCCGGGCGGTCGCCGAGCACGAATTCGCGGATGCGGCTCGCCTCGCGCAGCGCGCCCAGGTTCGCGCGCAGGCAGCGCAGGCCCAGCGAGGCGTGCACATGGCGGGCGTTGAGGGTGGCGAGGGTGATGCCGGACATGGCCGCATTATCGCATTGCAGATGACCGCCCCCGGGCGTTTTTGATACCCTAGCGCCCTCCCTCTTTTTCTTCCCAGGAAGCATTGTCATGGCACAACGACCCGATCCGGGCGCCCCCGATTCGAAGATGGACGCCGCATCCCTGTATCGCGAGGACATCGTCACCGACCGCAAGGTCGGCACCATCCGCCGCATGACGCCGCTGAAAATCGACGGCAGCGAAGACGGCGCGCGCCCGACGCTGTATGTCGGCGAAGCGCAGATCATGACCAACGCCGGTCCGCTGCCGATCAATTTCGAAATTGAAGCGGCAACCCTCGGCGAGGCCGTCGAGAAATTCGGCGATGCCGCCAAGGAGGCCGTCGAGCGCACCGTGCGCGAGCTGCAGGAACTGCGCCGCCAGCAGGCCTCGTCCATCGTGGTACCGGGCATGGGCGGCCCCGGCAGCAAGATCCAGATGCCGTGACCGTCAATCCCGCGACGGT
>JAEYXO010000190.1 GCA_023431245.1 Pseudomonadota bacterium
CCACGGCCCGGCGCAGCTGCAGCGGATCGCAGTGCCGGATGTCGGTGCCGTCAATGCGGATGCGGCCCGACTGCGGATCATAGAAGCGCAGCAGCAGCGCGAAGATCGTGGTTTTGCCGGCGCCGGAAGGCCCGACCAGCGCGACGCGTTCGCCGGGACTCACGTCGAAGCCGAGTTCCGCCAGGGCCGGCGACTCGGGTCGCGTCGGATAGGCAAAACCGACGCCTTCGAAGCGGATCGCACCGCGCAGCGGCTGCGGCAGCGTCGCGGCCGGCGCTTCGGCGCGCAGCAGCGGCCGGGTATCGAGCAACTCCATCAGGCGTTCGGTCGCCCCCGCCGCGCGCTGGATCTCGCCCCAGACTTCCGACACGGTGCCGGCGCCGCTGGCGACGATGCCGGCGTAGAACACGAAAGCCGACAGTTCGCCTGCCGTGAGCCGGCCGGCGAGCACGTCATGTCCGCCGACCCAGAGGATCGCGCCGACCGCACAGAAGGCGATCAGCATCACCGAGGCGATCAGGAAGGCCTTGACGCGGATGCGGTCGACACCCGCGGCATATGCCGCCTCAGTCACCGCATCGAAGGCGGCGCGGGTGCGCGCCTCGTGGCCCCAGGCCTGCACGGTGCGGATCTCGTGTATCGCTTCGTCAACCTGCGCCGACACCGCGGCGACGCGATCCTGGCTGGCGCGCGACAGCCGGCGCACGCGGCGGCCGACGACCAGTATCGGCACCAGCGTCGCCGGCACACCGAGCACGATCAGCGCGGCCAGCTTGGGGCTGGTCGCGAACAGCAGCAGCAGCGCGCCGGCCATCATCAGCGCATTGCGCAGGAACATCGACAGGCCGAAACCGATCACCTGGCGCAGCTGGTCGCTGTCGTTGGTCAGCCGCGACACGATGTCGCCGGTGCGCGAGGCGTCGAAAAATGCCGGCGACAGCGTCAGCACATGGGCAAACACCGCGCGCCGCAGGTCGGCGATCACGCGCTCGCCGACGCTCATCATCAGGTAGAAACGCGTGAAGGTCGCGACCGACAGCACCACGGCCACCGTGATCACCCCGGCGAGCGCGGTGTTGAGCATCGCCGGATTGCCACTGCCGAAGCCGGAATCGATGACGAAGCGCAGGCCCTGGCCCAGCGCGAGCACGCTGCCCGCGGCCACGATCAGCGCCACCAGCGCGACGGCGACATGCCAGCGATAGGGCAGCAGGAAACGCAGCAGGCGCCGCAGCGGCGGAGGCACCGCGCTCGCGGCGGGGGCTGGCGGTGTCACGACGGCCATGCGCTCAGGCGGCATGGCGGCCGCTCAGGGCCTTCCGGCCGGCGGCACATTGATGCGGACGACGAGCTGCGGCGACTCCAGGGTCACTGCCGGCGGCTGCAGCGACACGATCGCCAGTTCGTACTCGCCCTCGCTGCGCACATCGGCCACCAGCAGCAGTTGCCGCAGCGAAGCGGGGGCCGGTGAACTCTCCCGTACCGCATCGCCCGCTTCGGGACTGTTGACGGTGAATTCGGCGGTTTCCACCGTCCGGCCGCGCGTGCTGAGGGTCGCGCGGTAGCGGTCCCAGCGGCCAGCCTCGTCGCGCCGGCCCCAGGCGAACTCCGCATGGAGATCGAATGCCACGGCATTCATCTGCGGCCGCAGCAGGATACGCACCGGCTCGAAGCCGCCGCCCGCCGCGGGCTGCAGCGGAATGCGTGCGGCCTCCTCACCGCCGAACCAGCCCTCGCAGCCCGCCAGCAGTGCCGCCAAGGCCAACGCGGCGCAGACCCGCCGCCGCATCAGCCGCGCACTTTGCCCAGGAAATCGAGCATCGCCTTGTTGAAGGCCTCCGGCTGCTCGATGTTCGACAGGTGGGCTGCCGACGGAATGATCAGCAGCTCCGAGCCGCGCAGGTTCGCCTGGATCTGGCGCGCCATCTCCGGCGGCGTGCCGTGGTCCTCCTCGCCGACGACAACCAGCGCCGGGCAGTCGATTTCCTTCAGGCGGTCGAGCACGTCGATTTTCGCGATCGCGTCGCAGCAGCCGGCAAAACCGGCGACCGGCGTATTGCGGATGCCGTCACCGATGCGCGCCATCACCGCAGGCTGCGCCTTGCGGTACGGTTCGGTGAACCAGCGGGCCAGCGTCGAGTCGACCAGCGCCGCCATGCCCTGCTCGCGCGCGAGTTTCACGCGCTCGCCCCACATCTGCTCGGCATTCGGCGGCCGGCGGCTGGTGGTGTCGGCGAGCAGCATGCTGCGGAACACGCCGGGATATTTCAGCGCATGGGTCTCGCCGATCATGCCGCCCATCGACAGGCCGATCCAGTGCGTGCTGCGGATGCCCAGCGCCGCGAACAGGCCCTGCAGGTCATCCGCCATCTGCTCCAGCGTGTACGGTCCCTCGGGCGCATCGCTTGCGCCGTGGCCGCGGGTGTCGAAGCGCAGCACCTTGTAGCCCTTCGCCACCAGCAGCCCGGCTTGCTCGTCCCACATCGCCAGGTTGCTGGCGAGTGAATGGGACATCGTCACCCAGGGGCCTTCGCCCTCGATGACGCAGTTGATGTCTATGCCATTGGTCCTGATTTTCATGCGCTGATCCCCCGGTTGTGTCATTGCGCCTTGATGTTGCCGGCTTTCGCCAGCTTCGTGAACAGCGCGATCTCGGCGGCAATCAGCCTGTCGAAAGCCTCCGGCGCGGTCGGACTCGGGTCCAGCCCGATCGGGGCCCAGCGCTTGCGCAGTTCCGGCTCTCCCAGCGCGCGCACGGCCTCGCGGTTCAGT
>JAEYXO010000198.1 GCA_023431245.1 Pseudomonadota bacterium
CCGGACGACTGGATCGAGCGCAACATCTACAGCCATGACCGCTGGGGCATCGGCTCGATGCTGGTCATCAACGTCATCCTGCTCGGACCGATCGGCCTGACGATCTGGGCGGTGCAGATGGCCTGGATCCCGTTCCTGGCCGCCGGCATCATCAACGGCGTCGGCCACTACTGGGGCTACCGCAACTTCCAGCCCGAGGACGCGAGCACCAACGTTTTCCCCTGGGGCATCCTGATCGGCGGCGAGGAACTGCACAACAACCACCACGCCTATGCCACGTCGGCGAAGCTGTCGAGCCGCTGGTACGAGTTCGACATCGGCTGGCTCTACATCCGCACCCTTGAGATCATGGGCCTCGCCAAGGTGAAGAAAATCGCACCGAAGCTGATGCTCGACAATTCCAAGACCCGCTGCGATCTCGCCACGCTGCAGGCAGTCGCCACCCACCGCTACGAAGTGCTGGCCAAATACACCGCCTCGCTGCGCGCGACCTGCGCCGCTGAACTGCAGACCCTCAAGGGCCATGCCGCCGGTGTCGACATGGGCAAGCTCAAGCGCTGGCTGCATATCGACAAGACTGCGCTGCCCGCTGCCGAACTGGAGCAGCGCGAGGCGGTGATCCGCCACAGCAGCGTACTGGCAACGGTCTACACCATGCGCGACGAACTCGCGCAGCTGTGGCAGCGTTCGACAGCCTCGAAAGAACAGCTGGTCAAACAGTTGGAAGACTGGTGCCACCGTGCCGAAGCGAGCGGCATCGAGGCGCTGCAGCAGTTCTCCCGCCAGTTGCGCTGCTACGCCTGACGGCGCAAGGTCTCAAAAAAAGCCCGCCGACTGGCGGGCTTTTTTATTCCCCATGCGAAACGTCTGTTTGCCCTCCCATTGCAGACCCCGGGGAAAGATTCTGCGGCAATAAAAAAACCGCCGTAAGGCGGCTTGCTGCCCGAAGCCTGTCCGGAATCAATCCATGCAGGTCCAACATAAAGATTCTGCGGCAATAAAAAACCCGCCTTCCGGCGGGTTTTTTATTGCCGCTTGCGCAGCGCTTACTTGATCTTGGCTTCCTTGTACGCCACATGCTTGCGCGCGACGGGATCGAACTTCTTGATCTCCATCTTCTCGGTCATCGTGCGCTTGTTCTTGGTGGTGGTGTAGAAGTGGCCGGTGCCGGCGGTGGATTCGAGCTTGATTTTCTCACGCATGGTCTTGTCCTCAGATGTTCATGCCCTGCTCGCGCAGGTCGGCGAGCACGACATCGATGCCCTTGCGGTCAATGGTGCGCAGGCCGGCGGTCGATACCCGCAGGCTGATCCAGCGGTTCTCGCTCTCGACCCAGAACCGGCGCTTTTGCAGGTTGGGCAGGAAACGCCGCTTCGTCTTGTTGTTGGCATGGGAAACATTGTTCCCGATCATCGGCTTCTTGCCGGTGACGTCGCAGACCCGAGGCATGGCTGTGCTCCGCAAATTCAGAAAAGGGCGGATCATACACTGGAACCCCCCTCCGCCTCAACCCGCAATCGACTTCCGGCCGATTTTGGACAAAAACAAATAATTCAATAAAAACAGTTACTTACAATAATCCGCGTTCGGCAAAGGACAGGGCGCCGTCGCCAGCCACGACAAAATGGTCCAGCACCCGCACGTCGACCAGCCCCAGCGCCTGCTTCAGCGCGGCAGTCAGCGCCTCATCGGCACGGCTGGGTTCGGCAACCCCGGACGGGTGATTGTGCGCCAGGATCACCGCCGCGGCATTGTGAAACAGCGCGCGCTTGACCACCTCCCGCGGGTAGACGCTGGTCTGGGTCAGCGTGCCGCGAAACAGCTCCTCGGAGGCCAGTACGCGGTGCTGGGCATCGAGGAACACCACGACGAACACCTCATGCGGCCGCGCGTGCAGCATCAGGCGCAGGTAATCGCGTACCGCGCCAGGGCCGGATAGCGCAGCACCGGCATCGAGTTTCTCGCGCAGCGTGCGCCGCGCGATCTCCAGCGCCGCCTGCAGCTGGGCATATTTCGCCGGGCCGAGCCCGTGACCTTCGCAGAAGCTTTTGTTGGCCGCGCCGGCCAGCGCGGACAGGGAACCGAAACGCTGCAGCTGTTCGCGCGCCACTTCGACCGCGCTTTTGCCGCGCACGCCGGTGCGCAGGAAAATCGCCACCAGCTCCGCATCGGACAGGCTTTGCGGGCCCTTGGCCAGCAGTTTCTCGCGCGGACGCTCGTCCAGCGGCCAGTCGGTGATTGCCATTGCCCTGCACTCCCCCGGTGTTTCTTACTGAACGCGCCGCCGCGGGCCCGGTTTACCCGTCCGCGAATTTGCAGTTAAACTTGCCATCCCTCCGCCGCGGAAAGCGCTACGTGACTGATATTCAAGGAAAAACCGGCCGCAAAAAAATCCTGCTCGGGATCACCGGCGGCGTCGCCGCGTACAAGGCGGCGGAACTGGTGCGCCGGCTCGGCGACCGCGGCATCGAGGTGCATGTGGTGATGACCGAAGCCGCCTGCGGCTTCATCACGCCGGCCACGCTGCAGGCGCTGTCCGGCCATCCGGTCTACACCGACATGTGGGACGGCCGCATAGCCAACGGCATGCCGCACATCGAACTCTCGCGCGACAAGGACGCCATCGTTGTCGCGCCGGCCACTGCCGACTTCATCGCGAAATGCGTGCACGGACTGGCCGACGACCTGCTGTCGACGCTGTGCCTCGCCCGCGACTGCCCGCTGATCGTCGCACCGGCAATGAACCGCCAGATGTGGGAACACCCGGCGACGCAGCGCAACGTCGCCCAGCTCAGGCGCGACGGCGTCACCGTGCTGGGCCCCGACAGCGGCGACCAGGCCTGCGGCGAAACCGGCATGGGCCGCATGCTCGAGGCGGACGAGCTGGCCGAAGCGGTCAGCGCCTTCCTCGAACCGAAAACGCTCGCCGGCAAACGCCTGCTGATGACCGCGGGTCCGACCTTCGAACCGATCGACGCCGTGCGTGGCATCACCAACCGCAGTTCCGGCAAGATGGGCTACGCCATCGCGCGCGCCGCGATCGCCGCCGGTGCCGAAGTCACGCTGGTTTCCGGACCGGTCAGCCTCGCCGCACCAGCCGGCGCCCGCGTCGAACGCGTGCAGACCGCCGCGGAGATGTTCGAGTCCGTAAAAAAACATGCGGCCAAAGCCGACATCTTCATCGGCGTTGCTGCCGTCGCCGATTACCGCGTCAGCAAGCCGCGCCAGCACAAGATCAAGAAAACCGACGAATCCGCATTAACGCTCAGCTTCGTGCCCAACCCGGACATTCTCGGCTGGATTGCCGCGCGGTCGAAACCGCCGTTCTGCGTCGGTTTCGCCGCGGAGAGCCGCAACCTCGACGTCTATGCCGACGAAAAACGCCGGCGCAAGAAAGTGAAGCTGATGATCGCCAACCTCGCGCAGGACGCGATCGGCGCCGACGACAACGAAGTGTCGCTGCTCGACGATGCCGGCACCCACCGCCTGCCGCGCGCACCGAAAGACATCGTGGCGCGGCAGATCATCACGCACATCGCAGGACTCCTCGCCCCCAAAACCCGCCGGTAATGCCGCGCAGCGGGATGCCCGTTCACCGCTCACCGTTCACGACTCACCACTCACCCACCTCCCGATGAAATCCATAGACGTCAAGATCCTCGACGCGCGCCTGCGCGACCAGCTCCCGCAGTACGCCACGCCCGGCTCCGCCGGCCTTGACCTGCGCGCCTGCCTCGAAGCGCCGCTGACGCTGCAACCGGGCCAGACCGAACTGATTCCCGCCGGCATGGCGATTCACATCGCCGATCCCGGGCTTGCCGCAATCATCCTGCCGCGCTCGGGACTCGGCCACAAACACGGCATCGTGCTCGGCAACCTGGTGGGCCTGATCGACTCCGATTACCAGGGCCAGCTCTTCGTCTCGACCTGGAACCGCGGCAACACGGCTTTCACCATCAACCCGCTGGAACGCCTGGCGCAGCTGGTGGTCGTACCCGTCGTGCAGGTCGCATTCAACATCGTCGATGATTTCGAAGCCTCGCACCGCGGCGCCGGCGGTTTCGGCAGCAGTGGCAGGGCATAACGATGAACGCGGAGCGATGAATGATGAACGCAAACTCCCCGGTGGCTCAGGCTTGAACTCCTCACCCCTTACCCCTCACTCCTCACTGGTCCTCTTCGCCCACGGCGCGCGCGACCCGGAATGGGCTGAGCCCTTCCGCGCCATCGCCGCCCGCGTCGCCGCCGACCGCAGCGACCTCGAGGTGAAGCTGGCCTTTCTCGAATTCCAGGGCCCGGCACTGCCCGAAGCCATCGCCGGACTGGTCGACGCCGGCCACCGCAGCATCCACGTCGCGCCGCTGTTCATGGCCCAGGGCGGCCACCTGAAGAACGACGTGCCGAAGCTGCTCGCGGAGATCCGCGGCCGCCAATCCGGTCTCGCCATCAAGCTGCTGCCCGCGATCGGCGACGTGCCCGAGCTGCGCGAGGCCATCGCCGGCTGGCTGACCGGCAGCGTCCCCGGAGCGCACGCATGAAACGCCTGCTCTTCATCGCCCTGTTCTGCTTCACGGGCGCCGCCGCGGCCGCGATGCCGCAGATCGAATTGGCCATCGGCAAACACGTGCTGACCGCCGAGGTCGCCAGCAATGATCCCGACCGCATGCATGGACTGATGCACCGGCGCATGTTGCCGGAGAGCCGCGGCATGCTGTTCGTGTTCCGCGACCCCGCCTACCACGGCATGTGGATGATGAACACCTACATCCCGCTGTCGGTGGCCTTCATCGACGAGGCCGGCGTCATCGTCAACATCGAGGACATGCAGCCGCACACCCGCGATTCCCACACCGCGAAGAAGCCGGTGCGCTATGCGCTGGAGATGAACCTCGGCTGGTTCCGCAAGCGCGGCATCGGACCGGGCATGAAAATCGAAGGGCTGGAAAAAGCGCCGCCGCCGCGCTGACGGCAGGCGCAAAAAAAGCCCGGCAGTGCCGGGCTTTTCTGTTTCAGCGGATCCCGCGAATGGGATCAGCCGAAATTCTTCGCCGCGAAATCCCAGTTGGCGAGACTGTTGAGGAAGGTCTCGACAAACTTCGGACGCGCGTTGCGGAAGTCGATGTAGTAGGCGTGCTCCCAGACATCGATCGTCAGCAGCGCCGTGTCGGCGGTGGTCAGCACGGTGCCGGCATTCGAGGTGTTGACGATGTCGACGCTGCCGTCAGCCTTTTTCACCAGCCAGGTGCAGCCGGAACCGAAGTTGCCGACCGCACTCTTGGTGAAGGCTTCCTTGAAGGCGTCGAAACTGCCCCACTTCTTGTCGATGGCCGCAGCCAGCGCGCCCACAGGCTTGCCGCCGCCGGCCGGTTTCATGCTGTGCCAGAAAAAGGTGTGGTTCCAGACCTGGGCTGCGTTGTTGAACACGCCGCCGGCCGACTTCCTGATGATGTCCTCAAGCGAGGCGTTCTCGAACTCGGAGCCCTTGATCAGGCCGTTGAGATTGGTGACGTAAGCCTGGTGGTGCTTGCCGTAATGGAACTCGAAGGTTTCCTTCGAGA